>NZ_JALAAB010000015.1:0-124879 GCF_037546705.1 Vibrio sp. 2-Bac 85
TATTATTAAACAGAATTATTCCGTATAACCGGTGGATATACAGAACACACTATTTTATTTAAATTTGACATGACAATACCAAAATAAGCAAGTTAATCATAATGTTAATAACAAAAACTAAAAGCTTCGTCATGTGGATAGACAGAAATATTCCGTATTTCCGGCGGAAATACGAAATGGCACATTAACTGTGTATAGAGGCACTATTTATAGTGTAAGGAAATTAAAATGAAGTCTGCATTTTTAAATGTTATTACTGATAAGATGCATTTTAAGTTTTTAGAGACATAAAAAAACCCGCAAGCCTTTTAATAAGCGTTGCGGGTTTTCCCGTACCTTGACGGTACTAAATGTGGCGGAGAACAAGAGATTCGAACTCTCGAAGGGTTGCCCCTTACACACTTTCCAGGCGTGCGCCTTCAGCCACTCGGCCAATTCTCCGTAAATTTTAAAACTGCTCATTAATCATACTGAAAGTGCGTATGTATTAGATAAGCGGAGCGCATGATAGTTAACTCAGTGCTGTAAATCAACTATTAACGCTCATTATTCAGATATTTATGACAATTCTTGTTGTAAATAGACGGCTGCGCCTAATAAACCAGGATTTTCATGGGTAATTAAATAAGTAGGTACTGTTTTCAAAAAGCCTGCAAAACGCCCTTTAGCTTCAAAAAATGCTCGGAATTCACTATTTTGGAAGAAGTCGATAAAGCGAGGCACGATACCACCCGCAATATAAACGCCGCCCTTACAATCTAAGTTCAAAGCTAAGTTGCCGGCAAAACCACCCATTGCTTGGCAAAACAAGGTTAATGTTTGTTCAGCTATTTCGCATTCTGCCGCTAATGCTGATTTGGTAATTTCAGCGGGTTCAAAAAACTCAGGTTGTTTACCAGCAAGGCGGCAAAGTGCATGATAAATATTGACTAAACCTTGGCCAGATAACAAGCGCTCATTGGATACATGACCAAACTGCGATTGTAATAATAATAATACATCGGCTTGTTGTGAGGTGTTAGGTGCAAAACTAGAATGTCCGCCCTCTCCATCTAAACTCACCCATTTTTGATCGTGTTTAATAAGGTGGGATACGCCCAATCCAGTGCCAGGTCCAAATATAGCTTTCACTGCATTGTCGACGACTTCACCACCACCAATTTGAATTTTTTGCTTATCGTCAACAAAAGGCACAGCCAGTGAAATAGCGGTGTAATCATTGATAACATAGAGCGTTTTTAAAGCTAGCTTGTGCTGTAACTCACTTTTTGAGAACTGCCAGCTCAAGTTGGTCATACTGACTAAATCATCTTCAACTGGGCAAGCAATGCCAACACAAAGGTGACTAACGGGATCTGATAAAGTAGCAAAATATTGCGCTAATGCAGATTCTAAAGTGATGAATTGTGCACATGGATACTCTCTTACTTTAGACATTTCACCACTGGCGATGTCTAACACTGCTAAACGTATATTGGTGCCACCGACATCTGCAACAACTGATAACATGGTTCTGCTCCTACACTTTTTAAGTTTCTTTGATCAAGAGGCAGATCAGCCTCTCAGTTTTTTTTATTTTAGCCTTTTTTATTTGATCTAAAACATTGTTTTTATGTAATAAAATGACAAAAAAAGCAGGCTACTTTATAATCCATTTAGAATTTAAACGATTTTTTTGTAGTTTTATTTCATTTCTAGTTACAAAAATTCTTACTAGACACTAATCGCATCGTTACTACTGAGTGAACAATATAATGAATACTTTAGAGTTAATTAAAAAAAATCTCGATACATTTAGTAAATCTGAACGCAAAGTAGCGGAAGCTATTTTGGCGTCTCCACAAACAGCGATTCACTCTAGCATTGCTAATTTAGCAAAAATAGCAGAAGTCAGTGAGCCGACTGTTAACCGCTTTTGTCGTCGCTTAGACACTAAGGGTTTTCCTGATTTTAAACTACATTTAGCACAAAGTTTAGCGAATGGTACCCCATATGTGAACCGTAATGTGAATGAAGATGATGGCCCTGAAGCTTATACGTCGAAAATTTTCGAGTCGACGATGGCTTGTTTGAATGCAGCGAAGAACGGCTTAGATGTTAATTTGATCAATCGTGCGGTCGATGTGCTTACACAAGCAAATAAAATATCTTTCTTTGGTTTAGGAGCTTCTTCATCGGTTGCGCACGATGCACTTAATAAGTTTTTCCGTTTTAACATTCCGGTATCGTGTTTTGATGATGTGGTGATGCAACGCATGAGCTGCATTAATTGTACTGAGGGTGATGTGATTGTTTTGATCTCTCATACTGGGCGCACTAAACCTTTGGTTGAAGTTGCCCAACTTGCACGTGAAAACGATGCTTTTGTGATTGCTTTAACAGCGGCTAACTCGCCTTTAGCTGAACAAAGCAATTTAGTGTTATCACTAGGCGTGCCTGAGGATACTGATATTTATATGCCTATGTCGTCACGTATTGCACAGCTGGTATTAATTGATGTATTGACCACTGGATTTACCTTACGCCGTGGCGCTAAATTTAGAGATAATTTAAAACGCGTTAAAGCGGGTATTAAAGATTCTCGCTTTGAAAAAACAGAAGATTAGGCATTTTTTATCTTGCAAACGTTCACTCGTTTTAATGTGATCCGTTTGCAAGTTAGCTTCCCTAACAATTGTTCCCAATACTCACAGCTAATGATCATAGCGAAGAACTATAGTGAAAAACCATAGCTAATCATCGTGATAACATAAGTTGTAATCGAAAGTTCATTAACCCCCTTTATACTTATCTTTTTATTTTTAACAGGAGTTAACATGCCAAGACGTACCAAAATCGTAACCACTTTAGGCCCCGCAACGGATCGCGGTAATAATTTAGAGCAGATTATTGCTGCTGGCGCTAATATGGTACGTATGAATTTCTCTCATGGTGAAGCAGCTGATCACGTAAAACGTGCCCTACAAGTGAGAGAGATTGCGAGTAGATTAGGCAAAGAAGTAGCTATCATGGGGGATCTACAAGGTCCTAAAATTCGCGTATCTACTTTTGAGAACAACAAAATACAATTGACTATTGGTGATAAATTTACACTCGATAGCGATATTGAAAAAGGCCAAGGTAACCAGCAACAAGTTGGCCTTGATTACAAAACATTACCCCAAGAAGTTGATACCGGCGATGTATTGTTATTAGATGATGGCCGCGTTCAATTAAAAGTTGAATCTGTTGAAGGTAATAAAGTACATACGGTTGTTACTATTGGCGGACCTTTATCTAACAATAAAGGAATTAATAAACAAGGTGGTGGTTTATCTGCCGCTGCGTTAACAGACAAAGATAAAAGAGATATTTTTACTGCTGCTGAAATTGGTTGTGATTACCTTGCCGTTTCATTTCCTCGAAATGGTGCTGATTTACATTACGCACGAAAATTAGCACAGGAAGCAGGCTGTTTTGCGAAAATAGTCGCTAAAGTAGAACGTGCTGAAGCAGTTGAAACTAAAGAAGCTTTAGAAGACATTATTTTAGCGTCTGATGTGGTGATGGTTGCCCGTGGCGATCTAGGTGTTGAAATTGGGGATGCTCGATTAGTGGGTGTTCAAAAAGATATGATCCGTACTGCTCGTCGTTTAAATCGTGTAGTGATCACTGCAACGCAAATGATGGAATCAATGATCAGCGCGCCAATGCCAACACGTGCTGAAGTAATGGATGTCGCAAATGCGGTATTAGATGGTACTGATGCGGTTATGTTATCGGGTGAAACAGCTGCGGGTGATTACCCTGTTGAAACGGTTAAAGCAATGAGCGAAGTGTGTATTGGTGCTGAAAAACATCCAAGCATTAACGTTTCTAATCACCGTATCAATTATACTTTTGATGATCCAAGTGAAGCATTAGCTATGACGACTATGTATGCGGCTAACCATACTAATGGCGTGACAGCGATTGTTGCTTTAACGGCCTCTGGCTCTACCCCATTATTAATGTCACGTTTGAGTTCTGGTTTGCCAATTTATGCATTATCAAGCAATCAACAAACATTAAATTACTGTGCTTTATACCGTGGTGTAACACCCGTTAAGTTTGACTCTACAACGACAAACAGTATTGAGTTTATTGCTAATGCGCTAGAAACGCTTAAGTCATCGGGTTTAATTAAAACTGGCGATCTAATCTTATTAACGCACGGTGACAATGTTAAACAAGGTTTCACCAATACTTGTAAGATTATTAAAGTAGAATAACGTTTAATTAAGCTTGTAGTATTACAGTTAAGCTTATTAACGACTATAAAAAAGAACGCTCATAAAAACAATGACCATAAAAAAAGCCGCTTTATTGTTAACCTTATTAGTTAGCAAAAAGCGGCTTTTTTGTTTTTATCGATTGACGAGTCAATCTACAAGTTAACGAATCAATTAATAGTCACCTAAGTAATTGAAGTTCATTAAACACTCAGTCTTTACCCTACAGGTGCTGTTTCAACAAAGATTGGGTCTGTATTCGCTAGGGTTAATAGTTGTTGTAAATTAGGCAGATCTTTTAATGATAAAAGATCTCGGTACGTTGCCCAGTCAAGAAATACGGCTACTCTCATTTCTGCATTGGTTAATGGTAAAGCTTGGCTAAACTTTTTGTTATTCATCGCCACTACCCCTGATTGTGTACGCTGCTGTTGACGTGTTAAATACAGGCTTTTTTCAGGCGTGATGCCATCAAACTTAGCTAACATAAATAAATTTACGTATGCATCCATCAAGGTATTGGTCATATGGTAGAGCTCAACTTCTTCTACATCTGATAAAAAGTCTTCCCCTGCTACTTCATAGATATGTGTTAAAATCGAGCTAGAGTCAGTCAATTGTAATTCACAATCAACCAATAAAGGTACTTTTTGGGTTGGTGATAACTCTGCGCTTTTGGTCATGTCTATTTCAATGAAATCAAAATCTAGTACCGTTTGTAAAAATGCAATACGACATTGGCGTACAAAAGGCGAAGTATAACTACCGTATAATTCCATGAGGATCCCTAAAATATCAGTAAACTAAAAAATAAATGCAGCGTCTCAGCTTTCCATGACTTTGCATCAGTGAGGTGCTACAACATTGAGAACGTTATTAGCACCTTGAAAAACTTACTGTATGGGCAGATTAATGAATAGTCAATAAACACTGTTTATTAAGTTAACTGTTTTTAATGCGTTGGCATCATTGACAGCTAGTCCTATAAACAAAGTTGTAAATATACCTATAAACATATTTGTAATTAAAATTGTAACCAAAACTTCAATTACAGCTTTAAACAAAGCTGTAACTAAAAGCTATCGTTATATCGAAAAATATAACTGTGGGCAGGGGTTGAGCTTTGGCTTTGCCATGTTCGTTATATTGGCAAAACCCGATTACGACCTAAACGTTTTGCTTTATATAAATAGTCATCGGCCCGTGCGATTAATTCGGTGATGCTTTCACCCGATTTACTTTCAACGACACCAAACGATGCGGTGATGTTATTGATCATTTGTCCTGAACGTTTGTCTTTTAAGGTCAATTTTTCAAATTGTTTTCGTGTGGTTTCGGCAAATTGCCGTGCGATTCGTACATTTGTTTTAGGTAATAACATCACAAACTCTTCACCACCAAATCGATAAGCCGTGCTCCCATTGCGCATAACATCATTGATTTTTCTGCCTACTGCTTTTAAGACTTGATCACCTAATAAATGTCCCCAAGTATCATTGAATTTTTTAAAATGGTCGATATCACAAAGAATAAGGCATAAACCTTTGGTATCGGCTTTTAAATACGCAGATAACTCAGTATCAAATGCATTGCGATTAAATAATCCCGTTAAAGAGTCATACATAGCCGCATGGCGAGTTTGCACTAACTGTTCTTTTAATGAATCAATTTCACTTTTTGCAACGCTTAAGCTATTACCAAAAAAACGCGTTGCATTACGCATCTGTTTGGCATCTCTTTCTAGATTCTTTAATAACCCGATCACCTCATCGATAGACCAGCCTTCTTCTTCCACTTTACTAATATTAGCGACAGTCTTTTCAAAAGATTGTTGAAATTGATTGGTATCAGAATGGGTATCGATAATTGACTTATCAAGCTGAAGCATCATTTTTTCAATGGAGGTACGGAGCTCTGAGGTTGCATTCTCTTCTTCCGAACGAATATGTTCTCGATACAAGGATTCAGCTTGAATAGGTGGGCAGTTATCATTATCTTTCAATAATTTATCCATTGACTCTTTTAATGCAACATTTTTTTCTGCTGCATAATGATACCAAAGTGCATAATTACTGGGTGTGGTCGGGACTGAATATTTCATCATCAGTGGTAATGCTTTTTTTAAATTTTTTGCTGATTCAACAATTAATTCTCTGCTCATAAGGCTTCTTTCTTATCAAGTCATTGTAAATAGTGATTATAGTGGTTAAGAGTATAGATTGATTTATGAAAATTGATTTATTCAGTATCAATAAGTAAACGTAATGGATCACATTTTTAATCATAACTCGCCTTAATTATTGGCTGAAAAATAGTTTTATAGGTATTAAGCGATAATGCACCATTAACTGTGTCCGTTGCCGTTCAAATTACAGAAGCTAATAAGCAGTTAGCTATCCCCTTACTTTCTATTCACTGATTTAAATTAGCTAACTTACTTTACTAACAGCGAGTTTTGGCCCCCCTTTTTTGCCTTAATTTAACTTTTTCTGATCTGGTTCAGTAAATGTTAGTACATGTCGATTTACAACAGAATATAAAGCAAGTACCCTTGCCGCCTTGCGCGTGATTGCGCTATTAACCTTAGCTTTTAATGCTAATAAACTTAACAAAGGTAGACAGTGTGACAGAAAAAAAATCATTTACGTTCGCGACGATTTTGACGTTTATTATTCCCTCTTTAATTGGCTTATTATTATTTATGACGCCTATTAATTACGATAATTCGTTAACTATCCCGATCGCTATTATCTCCAAAGCCCTACAAGCGTTTCTAGGAGATTCTGCCACATTGATCGTAACCTTAGTGGTTCTAACTACTGCGGTTTTAAGTTTATTATGTAAATTTATTAAACCTGCTTTTTTAGTAAATAATGAATTTTTAAATGGATTATTAAACGTCAGCCCTGCTTGGTTGTTGGTACGCGTATTAGGCGCGATTTTTATCACTCTAACCTATTGGCAAGTTGGCCCAGAAATGATCAACTCAGGTAATACAGGGGCCTTAGTGTTGAACGACCTATTACCTATTTTACTTTGTGTATTTATTTTTGCTGGTTTGTTACTACCTTTATTGCTTAATTTTGGTTTGTTAGAATTATTTGGTACCTTATTAACCAAGATTATGCGTCCTGTATTTAACTTACCTGGCCGTAGTGCCATTGACTGTATGGCATCTTGGTTAGGTGACGGCAGTGTTGGTATCCTATTAACCAGTAAACAATATGAATCACGTTTTTATACGCAACGTGAAGCGGCTGTTATTGGTACAACGTTCTCTGCTGTATCCATTACCTTTTCATTGGTGGTGATTGCACAAGTTAAATTAGAGTACTTATTTTTACCTTTTTACCTCTCTGTATGTGCAGCCGGTTTGGTTGCTGCTATCGTAGTGCCTAAATTACCGCCTTTATGCTTTAAAAAAGACACTTATATTGATGGTTCTTCACGTCACGAAAATGATGAAAAAACGCCTGAAGGTCACCATGTTTTATCTTGGGGATTACATCAAGCATTAGAGCGAGCTGAACATTCAAAAGGAATTAAACATACAATAGTAGATGGCTTAAAAAATGTTATTGATATGGTCTTTGGTGTGATCCCAGTGATCATGGCGATTGGTACGGTAGCTTTGGTTATTGCTGAATATACGCCTATCTTTAACTATTTAGGCATGCCATTTATTCCACTACTTGAACTATTACAAATTCCAGAAGCTGAACAAGCATCAACCACTATTGTGGTCGGTTTTGCTGATATGTTTATTCCATCGATTCTAGCGGCTTCTATCGAATCTGATATGACCCGTTTCATCATTGCTGCAATGTCTGTGACTCAATTAATCTATATGAGTGAAGTCGGTGCGTTATTAATAGGCAGTAAAATACCGATTAATATTGTTGAATTATTTATCATTTTTATTCTTCGTACTCTGGTGACTTTGCCTGTGATTGCTGGAATAGCACACCTTATATTTTAAAGCGGTACTGAGATAATAAAATGGACATTACACTATACTTGCACGCTATGACCGGTTTATTGGTTATTATTGACCCCATTGGTTCGGCGCTTATTTTTAATTCACTAACTTCTGGTAGTGATCAAAAATACCGTAACTTAATGGCCATAAAGTCAGTTTTAATAAGTGGTGTAACGCTCATTTTATTTGGTAATTACGGTGAGGCATTGTTTTATCACCTTGGCATTAATATTAACTCCCTACGCATTTCCGGCGGTTTATTACTTTTCTATACCGCCTTTATGATGATCACACAGGAGTTAAAATTTGCTAAGACTGAAAAAGACGCGGATATTTCAGTCTTTCCAATGTCGATTCCCTTATTAGCAGGGCCAGGTACCTTAACTTTAGCTATTTTATTATTTTCTCAAAATACAGAAGGTAATTCAGTGGTTTCGGTTAGCGCCGCCATCATCAGTGTTTTAGTAATAACCTTGTTCGCTATGGTCACATCAAAGTACTTAAAAAAAGTCATTGGTAAAACCGGTGATGAAATCTTACGACGTTTTTTAGGCGTGATCCTCGCTGCGTTAGCGATTCAATTTATTTATGAAGGTATTCGTAACATCTCGATGTGATAATAATTGGCAAGGTATAACTATTTTTACACCTTGCTAATTTTTAGTACCTTCTTATCTTTCGATGCTTTGTTAATTTTTTGTATGCTAAAAACAGCAATGGTTAATTAGCACACTTCAATACTTTATAAATCTAAATTAAGCTGCTTTTCTTGTACTTCAGGTTTTAACATGACACTGAGACCAAGTAACCTTATCTCTCGGCCCTGTTGTCGTTGTAGAATTTCCTGTAGTAATTCGCGAAAATGCGATAAATTTAGCTGCTTTTGCCCATGTTCTATGGTTGTTAATTGAAAATCAGCAAACTTAATTTTAATGCTCTGTTTGGTAATTTTTTTAGAAGGGGAAGCACGTTCTAATCGTTTATCCAATTCATGATAAAGGTGCTGTTCAATGAACTGCCAACATTCATCAAAAGTTGAAATATTGCTTGAAAATGTTCGCTCTACTCCAACCGATTTTCGCTCTCGTTCAGTGATCACTTCCCGTTCATCAATACCATGGCTGTAATTCCATAGCGATAATCCCATGCGACCAAATTTTCTAAGTAATTCACGATAATCAGTGTTTTTAATATCTTCACAAAGGTAAAAGTTTTCCTGATGAAGTTTTTTTAAACTGACTTTACCCACACCCGGTATTTTCTCAAGAGGCAGTGTATCGATGACACCTTGAACTTGATCCGGTGGAATAACACATTGGCCATCTGGTTTATTCAGATCAGAAGCCACTTTGGCCAGAAACTTGATGGGAGCAACGCCCGCTGAAGCAGTCAGATTCAATTCATTGCGTATATCATTTCTAATGGCTTCAGCTATTAACGTGGCCGAACCATGTAATTGTCGGCATTCTGTAACATCAAGGAATGCCTCATCTAACGATAACGGTTCTATAAGGTGGGTATAGCGTTCAAAAATAGCTCTTATCTGTTTCGAAACGGCTTTATAAACATGCATTCGACCAGGTACAACAGTTAATTGCGGGCATAACTTCAAAGCCTGAGAAGTTGGCATTGCCGAATGAACACCATATTGTCGTGCATTATAGTTACAAGTACTGATCACCCCTCGCTGTGAAGTACTTCCTCCAACAGCAAGCGGTATATCTTTATAATTTGGTTGATCACGCATTTCTACCGAGGCAAAAAATGAGTCCATATCGATATGTACTATTTTACGCTGCAAAGGTGTTTTAACATTCTCCTCTGTATTCGGATAGCGAGTATCTTTACTCATATCATGACAAACCTTAAATAGAATGATGTGATAAACGATTAGATATAGTTAAATTACATAGTTAAATCAACTGTTTTTATATCCAGTTGATGATATTGAAATATGCAAAAATTACAAGCGTTAATAAAATGTCTTAATTAGGTTTGACATTACCCTAAGGGTAAGGGTTATGCTTTATGCATCGAAACTATACAGTAAGGCTTTTTAGTCTTTTATGAACAACCTATTACTGGATAAACAATAAGCAGGAGATAACTGATATGACAACAACGCAACAAATAACATTCCCTGTCTATGGTATGAATTGTGCAAGTTGTGCGAGTAAGCTAAGTGCTGCCTTTAATACTCTTGATGGCATAGAGGCGAATGTAAATATCACACTAGAAAAAGCAAGTTTAGACGTCAATAAGTCGCTATTAAATGCCCCGCTTGCGCCACAAATTATGACTATTTTAGAGCAAAAAGGCTATCAAACGGATCATCAACAAGTTATTTTTGAAGCTGAGTGGTCTTGCTCAAGCTGTGTTGAATCAACGGTTACAGCCTTAAAAAAACATCCATTAGTTGTTGATGTTAAAGCTAACTTTGCAACGCAGACTGTGTATATTGAAACCCTAGCCAGCTTTGTCAACGACACATTCATTAGTGAACTTGTCGATTTAAGTCCCTACCCATTAACACAAAAAAAAGCACTAAACTCACAGCAACAACAATTAGCGAAACAACAAAAAGAAGATAAAAAACAGTTACATGAAAAACTCGGTTTAGCTATTGCGCTATTACTAAGCTTGCCATTTTGGTTGGCCATGGTGAGTATGCTATTTAATGATGCCCCGCTATTATCCCCTTGGTTAGAGTTTGCCTTGGCGACCCCTTTGCAATTTATTGTCGGCGCTCGTTTCTATAAAGGAGCATGGAGAAGCATTAAAGGACGTTCAGCAAATATGGATGTGTTAGTGGTCTTAGGCACCTCTGCCGCCTACTTTTTTAGCCTGTATATGATATTAACAGGACATGCTGGGCATCTTTATTTTGAAAGCAGTAGTTTAGTGATCGTATTGATCCGTTTAGGGAAGTTTTTGGAGTTTCAGGCTAAACAAGCTAGCTCAAAAGCCGTGAGTGCGCTTAGTAAATTACAAGCTGTTGATGCTTTAGTCAAAAAAGGCAAAGAATTTAAACGCGTGCTGATTGATCAAGTTCAAGTGAACGATCTAATACAAATCGCTGCCGGTGATAAAGTACCTGTTGATGGAATTATTTTAGAAGGAAGCAGTTATATTGATGAGTCGTTATTAACCGGTGAAAGTAAACCAATACTCAAGCAAGTAAAAGATACAGCCTTTGCCGGTACCATTAATGGCGATGGTGTTTTATTAATGAAAAGCACCGCTGTTAAAGAACAAACTAAATTGTATCAGATTATCCAATTAGTTGAGTCAGCGCAAATGAGTAAAGCGCCTATATTACAGTTAGTTGATAGAATAAGTTCTATTTTTGTACCGATTGTATTAGCCATTGCGCTGGTCACGTTTAGTGCATGGTGGTTATATAATGGTGATTTTGAACAGGCATTAATCCACAGTGTTGCGGTATTAGTGATCGCCTGTCCCTGTGCGTTAGGTTTAGCGACACCAACGGCTATGGTAGTGGGTACCGGCTTAGCTGCACAAAAAGGTATTTTAATAAAAGATATTAATACGTTACAGCTTGCACATAAACTAACTCATATTGCCTTTGATAAAACAGGTACTTTAACTAAAGGGCAAGTTAGTTTAAATAATATTACTGCCTTTGATAAAGACTTTTTGCCGTTATTATTGGGTTTACAACAGGCAAGCAAGCACCCGATAGCCAAAGCGGTCAGTGCACATTGTCAAACACTTGATGTACAAGCAATGGACGTGAGTGACATTCGTAGTATCCATGGTGAAGGCATTCAAGGTCATTTTAATAACCAAGTCGTGATTGCAGGTAATGCTAAGATATTAGCGCGATTTGATATCGATTTAATACAGCAACTTGCTATTCATGGTGTTAAGCCAGACTCAACAGATAATATTATTTATGTTTGTTATCAACAATATCTGATTGGCTATTTTACTATTGAAGATCAAGTGCGTGCTGAAAGCCAACAAGCTATTTCAGACTTACATGAATTAGGTTTAGCAACCACACTTATCAGTGGAGATAAGGAAAATGTAGTGCAGTCGATGAGCAAGAAGCTGGGTATAAAAAGTTACTTTGCTGAGCAAACGCCTGAACAAAAACTGCAACAGCTCTCGACGTTACAACAACAATCACTGGTTGCCATGGTAGGTGATGGTGTTAATGATGCGCCTGCATTAGCAAAAGCAGACGTCAGTATAGCAATGGGTGGCGGCAGTGATGTTGCAAAACAAACTGCTTCAATGACATTAATGCGCGACGATCCTCGTTTGATTGCCGTGGCGATTAAAATATCACGCAGTACTTGGTCAACCATTCGTCAAAACTTATTCTGGGCATTTATCTTTAATAGTTTAGCTATTCCAGCGGCTGCTTTTGGTTATTTAAACCCTACACTAGCGGCCATTGCGATGACAGCATCAAGTTTAACGGTGTTAAGTAATTCTTTATTGTTAAAACGCATTAAAATCGACATTGATAAATAAGTATAGAGATCACTGTTGCACGTTAATGTGTAATAGTAACACTAAACAATGATCTTATAAATTATGAACATATAAATCATAATTTTATAACGTATGACTTTAACACTCTGCGACAGGTAGGAGCCGCTATGTATTCAATCAGCCAAGCAGCAAAAGAAACGGGGTTGTCAGTAAAATCAATTCGTCATTATGAATCTATTGGTTTGATTAGCACACCGCCAAGGGGAGAAAATGATTATCGTTTTTACACTCCAAAAATATTAAAACAACTACATTTTATCCATAAAACTAAGTTGGCAGGGTTTAATCTAAAAGAGTGTAAAGCATTATTAGTACTCGGTGAGGATGAAAACAGAAGTAGCGCAGATGTAAAAAAGATTGCCTTAGAGAAAATTAAGGAAATCGAGATGCGTATTCAACAGCAGCAAGCGATTGTTAATCAATTAACCAAGATCACACAACAGTGTCACGGCGATCAACATTCGCAATGCAGTATTATCGACGCATTTAGCTAAACCTTTTCAGCTTGTATTGATCCTATTGCAATCTAGGCTTGTACTAAAAGTTAATAACATAAAAAACCCAGTTCAAACTGGGTTTTTAAACCAATGTAACAAGCCACCAGCTCTGTTATTGCTTGGTTTCGCCTAATTGTACTGATTCATCGATAGCACCAGCATTCGGGTCGTTAAATACATCAATGTCCATCTCTCCTTCTGACTTCGCAACAATACAGGTGACCACACTGTCACCAGTAATGTTAACGGCAGTGCGGATCATATCCAATAATCTATCAACACCAAGGATCATGGCGATACCTTCAACTGGCAACCCCACTTGATTCAGTACCATGGCGAGCATAATTAAGCCAACACCAGGTACGCCAGCGGTGCCTACTGAGGCTAAAGTCGCGGTCAGAATAACAGCTCCATAATCTGAAAGACTTAAGTGAATATTAAAAGCCTGTGCAATAAAGACGGTGGCGACACCGTGCATGATGGCAGTCCCATCCATATTAATGGTGGCACCCAGTGGAATGGTAAACGAGGCAACTTTATTATTAACCCCTAGACGCTTGGTTGCTGTTTCTAGGGTCACAGGAATAGTTGCATTTGATGAAGCTGTTGAAAAAGCAAAAGTGATCGAAGTTTCCATCTTTTTGAAAAACGTGATTGGATTTAAACCAGTGAACGTTTTAAAGAAAATACTATAGGTCACAAAAGCATGCAGTAACAAGGTAGCACTTAATACTAAGAAGTAATTGATTAAATTGAATATGGCTTCTAATCCAATTTCGTTAAATAGTTTTGCCATTAAGAAAAACACCCCGTAAGGCGCAATGTTCATCAACATAACAACTAACTTCATAATCACTTTGTTGAAGTCATAAAATAAGCTTGCAATGCGCTCGCCCTCTGGGCCTGAAACACTAATAGCAATACCGAACAAAATTGAAAATACAATAATTTGCAATGTATTACCTTCAGCCATAGAGCTAATAGGATTGGTTGGAAACATGTTAATAATAACGTCTCCCAACGATGGCGCATCTTTAGTGGAATAACTGGTTGCCTGCGCTAGATCGACACCTACGCCAGGTTCAAAAATATTAGCCATCAATATAGCAAGTGTGATCGCGATAGCCGTCGTGACTATATAAAATGCTAAGGTTTTTCCACCTAAACGACCTAATGTAGAGAGATCTTTTAAACTACTTGTTCCACACACTAATGACACAAAAATCAATGGCACTACGAGCATTTTAAGCGTAGCGATAAAAACTTTACCGCCAACATAAAAGATACCGTTTACAATATAGTCTTGAACAAATACAACATCAGCTAATAGACTGCGGATCAAAAAGCCGACCAAAATACCTAAGCCCATTCCTAACAATACACGCTTAGTTAATGACATTTTATTTTTGCTTGTTGTTGGTGTTACTGCGGGATTTACTGAAGGTGTTATGGTCATATTACTTCCCTGCTTTTCATTACGTAATCCTTTACTTTTCAAAACTTTAAAAATCAAACATTAGGCTTCAATCTATGCCTCATCGTTAAGTACACACGCAAGGCAAATTAACTACTCATAGGTTCGCAAAATAAATGTAGTTTAAGCACATAATTACGACCTAAGCAGTTTGTTGAATTTTGCAACTTGAATGGTAATGGGTATAGATCACAATTCTACAGAAATGACGAGATTTTAATACTTTTTAATCTTCTAACATAAAATCAATATCAGCCAATTGCACACCATTAACTAGGATAGCAACACTATGTTGGCCACTGTAATATTGTCTTGTAGAGATATTTTTAAAACTGAATGATTTATTAATTAGCTTGTTATCTTTATTGATAACCGCCTCCGAGAGTTGGAATATCTTACGGGCTTGTTGTCCATTTTTTTTCATAAAATCAATGGCAAATTCGATTCTTAGTTTATTCAAGGGCAAGGATTTTTGATGGACCAGATGACAAGAGAAAGTAAAAACCTCCCCCATCGACACTGCTTTATCTGCCTTAAAATTAACTACTTCGATATGTTCTGGTGGTAAAAAACCAAATAACGACAATGCAGTTGGATGGGCTTGCTTTAATAAGCTTCGACATGCGTGTTTTATTAAACGTTTTGTCTCTGTAGTTTTACTTTCAGCTAACCACTGTTGTGCTAAGTTAACCACAATCAAAGGGTGATCCTTGGCAATATCATTGAGATTATTAGCCACACTTCGTCGTACATATTCACTATCATCATTTTTTAATGCCTCTAAAATAGGCAAGATGAAGTTGGGATCTTTTTTGAATTCAGGTAAAGCCATTGCCCAAGGTAATCGAGGTCGGCACCCTTCCGACGCTAAACGACGTATATGACTATCATCACTATTACACCATGTTAATAACACCGCTTGCATCTGTTGCGGGTATTTAACAATAAAAGGCCGTACCGCAAACTCCGCACTGGCAAACTGGGTTATATAAGAGAGAGCATCAATAGAGGCTGAAAATTCATGTAATCCATAGCATTCCACAAAAGCAGGAATAAACATACCTTCGTAACTTGTAAAATGAGGTGCTATTTTTTTAATAATCGCTAAGGTTTGTAAGTAGTCGAGATCAATAAACAGATTTAATTGATGCGCAAGGTGTAAAGTCCGCGCTTTAAGCTCTTTATCTGCCCATTCGTCGTTAAACACCGCTTTGATAAATTGGCTTTTTTGTAATGATGGATAACTTTTTTCAACAACATCAGCAAGGTGCGAAATATAATCTGGGTTATATACATCTTTTAATAAAGCAGCCATGTTGTTCCTATTTTATTTAGTTAGTTGTTTAATTGGTTAGTTGTTTAATCGGTTAGTTGTTTAATCGGTTGGATGTTAAGTTGGTCCTAGATTAGCATAATAAGTGCAATTTCTTAGATTGGATGTTCAACAGTTTAGTGGCATAAATAATAGAGATGGTGCGGGAATGAGAACGAGGCCAATTTATTCACATCTATGACCTCATACTGATTACTGATTACTGATTACTGATTACTGATTACAAAATTAACTCACCAAAATGGAAAACACAGAACTGTCCTGTTTCCATCTTGTTCCAGGCTTCATCTTTAGTGAGCGGTCGCGTTGCAATCACAGTAACAATATCACTGTCAGAAGTTTCCTCTTGAAAATCAACAATCATGTCTTCATCGATTAACTGTGCTTTACCAAAAGGAGCTCGTCGTGTTATCCAGTGTAAATTATTAGTGCAATAGCACATCACGTACTGACCATCGCTCAGCAACATATTAAAAACACCTAATGCTCTTAATTGATCTGCATAACTGGCTATTTTTTTAAAGATTAATCGCATATCAGTCGGTTGTTCAGGGAAGTCTTGATGTAGCTTGTGCAAAATCCAACAAAAGGCACGTTCACTGTCTGTTTCTCCAACAGGGCAAGCGTGCCCCATTTCTAAGCTTTCGTATCCAGTAAGTTGTCCATTATGCGCATAAGTCCAATTACGTCCCCATAGCTCACGAATAAAAGGATGTGTATTCTCTAAATTAACACCACCACGATTTGCTTGACGGATATGGCTGATCACCGATTTACTTTTAATTGGATATTTTTTAACAAGCTCTGCAATTTTAGAGTCACAGCTAGGATTTGGATCTTTAAAACTACGACAGCCTTTGCCTTCATAAAAGGTGATTCCCCACCCATCTTTATGAGGTCCGGTTGCACCGCCTCGTTTCACTAACCCACTAAAGCTAAAACAGATATCAGTTGGGACATTGGCACTCATGCCTAATAATTCACACATTGTTTAACCTAAGCCATTTTCTTTTCAATTAAATAGATCAAAATATGAATGATCTTAATATGTATTTCTTGAATACGATCAGCATAACCAAAGTGTGGTACTCGAATTTCAACATCCGCAAGACCCGCCATTTTTCCACCGTCTTTACCGGTTAATGCGATCACTTTAATGCCTTTACTTTTTGCAACGTCAATGGCCTTTAGAATATTAGTCGAGTTGCCACTGGTCGATAAACAGAATAAGACATCCCCAGCACGTCCAACACCTTCTAAATAGCGCGCAAATATTTGTTCAAAACCATAGTCATTGCCTACACAGGAAATATGACTAGCATCTGAAATTGCAATCGCTGGGTATGATGGGCGATGTTCACGGTAACGTCCCGTTAACTCTTCCGCAAAATGCATGGCATCACAATGAGAGCCGCCATTACCACAGGCTAATACTTTGCCATCATTTTTAAAAGCATCAGCTAATAATGAAGCCGCATCTTCAATATTTTGTAAGTTTTGTTGTTCCGATAGAAATGCGGTTAACACCTGTTGAGCTTCTTGTAGCTCATCTTTAATAATCGATAAATTCATAGTACCTACTTAATTGGATTGATTGATAATCAGCTCAGAAAACGTAACCATCAATATTTTATTAATTTATATTTATTAACTTATATTGTTCAACTTACGAGTGAGCGCTCGTATTTCTCCATGATACTGTGAGATGTAAAGTCAGCAAGGAAAATCTACAACTTCAGCCGACGCGAGAAGTTTATTCTTAGCTTAAAATGACGAATGGCTATAAATTAATTAAATGTACTTCGTCAGTTTCAGCTGTTTTTGCAAATTGATTTTTTAATACTTTTTTTGATTCCATATAAATTTCACCATTTTGAGCAATGGTGAAATGGTCTGGCTCAACATTAAACTCTTTTTGGTAAGCCATCACCAACTGTAGCGAGTGTGCTTTTTGCTCCTCGGTAAGTGGCGCACCATCTAACCATTTCCCTGTTTCTACGGCTGTTTTTAGCTTTTCATAAAGCTCTGAAGATATATTTTTTGCATACTCATTGATATTTGACACAGACTTTACCCGTAACTAGTTTAGTAATGTGAAGCAAGTATATTTATTTACTTAAAATTATCTAGTGATGATTGCGCAAGCATGAATATTTTTGCCATAGATCGGCTTTTTATAACAAACAGTAGTTGAATGAGAATCATAACAAAAGGGTTTTGAACAATGGACGAATCTAAAAAATAATACAAAGGATAAACTGAAAGGTGGATATCTTGCGGGGACTTATATTCAATGAAGTGAATACGATTTATCACCATCAAAAACGCCTTAAACTTTTAGTTATCTATTATTAACAATAATTAAGATAAAAAATGTTTAAGGCATTTTTATAAGTTTTATATTCGCATAAGAAGACTTTATTTTTTAGCTATTAATCTCTTAATTTAGCTTTAAATAATAAAATAGAGTGTGCTTTTGCAAATACAGGACTGACTACTTTTTTAGGGTCTTCAATCAATTCTCCGCTAGGACAGTTAGTATCCATTACTTCATACCAATCTTTATTGTCAGGTAACTCAGGAAGTTGACAAGCAATTTGATAAGTTGATGCATTCAAGATTAAATGCCAATGTTCACCAGCAGGATCCGCTTCTTTTAACTCTACAGCAAGAGCTTGTGAGTTAGAGGCATGCCAATCAGACTGTCCCATCACATAACCATCTGGATGATACCATTGCACTTGATCACTCACTAACTCATCGTCATTTAATATCAAATCACCAAATAAACGAGAACTTTTACGTAACGCGATCAATTGAGAAGTGAATTTAAATAAGGCTAAATCTGCTTTACTTTGGTCCCAGTTAATCCAACTAATTTGGTTATCTTGACAATAAGCATTATTGTTACCAGATTGATGGTTACCCATCTCGTCACCGGATAAAAAATGCGGTGTGCCTTGAGATAAAAATAATGTCGCAATCATATTACGTTTTTGTTGCTGTCTTAATGTGTTGATACGCGCATCTTTAGTTGGCCCTTCACAGCCATAATTAGCTGATAGGTTATGGCCATGACCATCTCGATTGTTTTCACCATTGTCTTGGTTATGACGGTCTTGAAAAGACACCATATCATCCAAGGTGAATCCATCGTGATAACAGATATAATTAACACTAGTGGTATTGGTACGTAGTCCAATTGGAAAGAAGTCATGTGAGCCTAGAAGACGCATTGCCACTTCAGAGACGATCCCGGTATCACCTCGCCAAAAAGAACGCATTGTATCGCGATAACGATCGTTACACTCTTTCCATTGTTCAGGGAATGCGCCTAAACGGTATCCGCCCGGTCCAATATCCCAAGGTTCAGCAATCAAAATCACATCACTTAACACAGGATCTTGTAATAATGCTTTGAAAAAGGCACTTCTCTCTGTAAAGCCTTGTGCTTCACGCGCTAAGGTAACCGCCAAGTCAAATCTAAAGCCATCAACTTGCATTTCTGTTACCCAGTAACGTAATGCATCCATAGTGATCTTTAATGACCAACTAAAATCTAAATTAACCGTATTACCACAACCAGAGTGATTACTGTATCGCTGATAATCAAGCCCCAGTTTACTGTTTTCAAAGGTATAATATTGTTTATTATCAAAGCCTTTAAAACTCAGAATCAAACCATCACTACCTGATTCTGCAGTATGATTAAAAACAACATCTAAAATAACTTCAATGTTAGCTGCATGAAGTTCACGCACCATAGTTTTGAACTCAGCAATCGCATCATATTGGGCGTAACGAGTTTCAGGTGCAAAGAAGTTGATTGGGTTATATCCCCAATAATTGGTCAACCCTAGTTTTTTTAAACGTGGTTCACTGACAAAACTAAACACCGGCATGATTTGTAAACTGGTCACGCCTAGAGATTGGTAATGTTTGATGCTTTCAGGGTGTGATAAACCTCGATACTTGCCGCGCATTGGCAAAGGAATATTGGGGTTGGTTCGAGTAAAACCTTTAGTATGCACTTCGTATAAAATACGATGTTGTTCTTCTATTGCAGGTTTTTCTACATTCTGCCAATCAAAATGGTCATCAACCACCACTGATTTAGCTACATAGGCATCATTATAATCGCTTTGTGATTGCACAAAACTGTGTTGAATTTTACTTAGGCATTTGGTGTATGGATCAATTAATAAGTTTTTATCATTGAATAACAGCCCATTTTTAGGTTGATACTCACCGTAGACACGGTAACCATACATCTGCCCGGCCGTTACACCTTCTAAATAAATATGCCAAAGATGTGAATGAGCAGGTATGAGAAAAAAACTATCAATTTGATTTTCATTTTTATCAAATAGACATAATTCAACACGCTTCCCTTCCTGGCAATGCACTGAGAAGTTGCAACCTTGTTTGTCTAAGGTTGCTCCTAAGGGATAGTTCTTCCCCGTAAAACTAACAAATAGATGCTCTTTAGCATCTATTTGTGTAGCCAATTCCATTTTTTTTCCTGACACTTACGATCCTTTTTTCTTCAAATACACTGTCGATAATGGAGGCAAGTTTAACACAATAGAATGATCTTTACCCTGCCAAGGGTAATCTTCACTATTAAAGACACCCATTTGGTCTCCCATTTGGTAATTACTACCCCAATAATATTCACTATCAGTATTTAAAACGACTTCGTACTGGCCGGCTTCATCAACGGGTAGACGGTAACGCTCACGCGGTACAGGAGTGAAGTTACTCACACAGATAACATGTTCGGTTTTAGCAATGTTATAACGAATAAACGAAACAACGCTATTTTCACCATCACTGTGGTCTAACCAAGCAAATCCCTGTGGCTCATAGTCAGATTCATACATTGCACTGTGACTTTTATAAAAATGGTTCAAGTCACAAATAAGTTGTTTTTGGCCCTTATGTTTATCATAAGATAATAGGTCCCAATCTAAACTTTGGTTATGGTTCCATTCACGAGCTTGCGCGATCTCCCCGCCCATAAAGTTTAGTTTCTTACCAGGGTGGCCGTACATATAACCCATATAGGCACGCAAGTTAGCAGCACCCTGCCATTCATCACCAGGCATTTTTTCTAACATACTTTTCTTACCATGTACGACTTCATCGTGTGATATTGGTAAAACAAAATGTTCATTGTAGTGATAAACCATCGCAAAAGTCATTTCATGGTGATGATATTTACGGTACATAGGATCTTGCTGCATATAACTTAATGTATCGTGCATCCAACCCATATTCCATTTGAAGCCAAATCCAAGTCCGCCATCAAAAGTAGGCTTTGAAACACCAGAGAAAGCTGTCGACTCTTCAGCAATGGTCATTGCGTGAGGATATTGTTTATAAACTTCTTCGTTAAACCATTTTAATAAGCTGATCGCTTCATAGTTATGATTCCCGCCATCAACATTCGGTACCCACTCACCCTCTTCGCGAGAGTAATCCCAATACAACATAGAGGCAACGGCATCAACACGTAATCCATCAACATGGAATTTATCAAGCCAAATCAAAGCACTTGCAACTAAGAATTGACGCACATTGTCACGACCAAAATCATAGATATAAGAATTCCAATCTGGGTGCCAACCACGACGTGGATCTTCGTATTCATAAAGTGGAGTACCGTCGAAGCGTGCTAATCCATGGGGGTCTGATGGGAAATGTGCAGGTACCCAGTCAACAATAACGCCGATGCCAGCTTGGTGACATTGGTCAATAAAGTATTTAAGATCATCTGCATCACCGAAACGACTGGTAGCAGCAAATAAACCTACCGGTTGATATCCCCACGAGCCGTCGAAAGGAAACTCTGAAATAGGCAACACTTCTAAATGTGTATATCCCATCTCAACTAAGTAAGGTAACAAGTCAGACGCCAATTCACGATAGGTGAGCATGCGTTCATGACCATTTTCATTTTTGCGTTTCCACGAGCCTAAGTGCACTTCATAGATACTCATGGCAGCGTAGCGTTTATCACCTAACTGCGAAGCACGCCATGCATCGTCATTCCATTGGTAAGCATCATGGTCAACCACAATTGATGAATGAGAAGGATATAATTCAGCTTGAAAACCAACTGGATCGGCTTTATGCGGTAAACGATTACCTAGTCCATCTTTGAGTTCAAATTTATAAGCACAACCAGCAGCTAAACCAGGGATAAATAACACCCAATGCCCGCACCAACTGCGTTGCATAGGATTACGTTGTCCATCCCAATGATTTTCAGCAGAAATAAGACTGACACTACTTGCATTGGGTGCATATACAATAAACCTAACACCACTAACTTCAACACCGTCAACAGTCACTGTTTTTAATTGAGCGCCTAACGTATGGTAAACATTTTGTGGTGCTTCATGCAAAGTAGATAAACCATCAAATGCAATCTCATGAAACTGATAGGGGTCGATGAATTGATGACTACCACTTTTATATTGAGCATCTAACTGATAAACAAATTTATCGGTTACTTGCGGTAAGTTAATTTCAAATAAACCATCTTCGTAGACTTTTAATAATTCACCAGAAATACCGCTATCATCAAGAGCAGAAAATGAAACTGAAGTCGCATCAGGCAGCCAAGCACGTAACAAGAAACCATCACTAATTGGATTTTTAATTAACCCTAATTGCTCAAAAGGATTGGCTAATCGCGCTTCCTTAAGTGATCCTAAAAGTTCATGCTTTAATGGCATCGTTTTAATAGTTGCAGGCACTTTTGCAGCAACTGCTTTTTGATCAGATGTTGCTTTTACCGGTGATTTCTTTGGTGACACTTTCTTTGACGTTGTTTTTTTAGTCATTTTAAATACCTAATCCGAAGTTTATTTAGCCTAATGTCTGATTATTTAGATCTTGCTTCTGTCAAATCTTTCAATAGGCACTGAATAGCTGAGTCAGCAAAAATAGCGTCTAAATTTTTAGATAATTTCCGTTGCCAGTTTTTATATTCATCGCTTGTGCCAGGCACATTAACTGGTTGATCCATTTCTAAAAAATCTTCTAGCTGCAAACTTAACAATGAAGCACTGCCCGCCGCAAGGTGTTTTTGTAACGCAAAGTTCAATACTTGATCCATGCCAGTAGTATTGGCGTCTCGGTTGTAATTTTCAGGTAAACTACCATGCCCATGTAAGCTATCGAGAATCTGTTGCTTGCACTCTACACGGTCACGAAATAGCTTTTCCAACACAGCGGGGTCTGGATATAAACCTAAACTTTTGCCTAAATACAGATCTTCACAATGCCAATATCCTTTAATTGTCGGCATATCATGGGTTGATAACGTAGCCATCGCCTGTTGAATATAATGGGATGGGGATAGAAAACCGCCATCTTCAGCTTGCTCAAAGAAAAACACTTTATAAGAATAAACGCCGGCTTCTTTAAGTAGTTCATCCATACCATCAGGAACGGTCCCTAAATCTTCACCAATAACTAGACATTGATTACGCACACTTTCTAATGCCAATAAATTTAACATGTCATAAATATTGTAATAAATATAAGCACCACAACCAGCAGGTGCACCTTCAGGAACCCACCAAAGTCTTAATAGAGCCATCACATGGTCAATACGTAATGCGCCACAATGACTCATATTTGATTGTAGTAATTCAATAAAAGGTTGATAGCCAGTTTCATATAACTTATCTGGAGATAGAGGAGGTAGTCCCCAACTTTGACCTAAAGGACCTAAAATATCAGGTGGCGCACCAATACTAATATTTTCATAATAAAGTTCATGATTAGCCCATATTTCACTGCTATTCTTACTCACGCCAACGGCCAGATCACGATAAATACCTAGAGTCATGCCTAATGATTTTGCAAGTTCATCAGCTTCTGCTAATTGCGTTTCTGTGAGCCATTGGCAATAACACCAAAATAAAATTTCAGCTTCATTTTCTAAGCACCATTGTTGGGTTTCAGGTGTAGCGAATGATTGAAAACCTTCCGGCCATACAGGCCATCCCCAAGCTTGCTCGTTTTCAGCCAAAAACTTAAACTGCAGAGCATCGAAAGCAGCTTGCTGCTTTAATGAATCGCCCTTTTCTTCTACAAACTTATTAAGTGCCTGCAAACGTAGATTATTTACCGATTGTCCATCATTTAAGGTTGCAAACAAGTCTCGTAATGCACTCAATTTTAATGCAGTAACATTCTCGTAATCTACCCATTCAGTCGCTCGCAGCGAACTTAATTGTTGCTGAAAATCACTGGTTGCTAATTTATCTTTTAACGTTTTGCAATGTTCAAATTCAGGAACCGCATGAATATCGGTATAAAGGATATTTAACCACTTACGTGATGAAGGACTGTAGGGACTCGCATTGTTAGGTTGTGCAGGGCTAAGCGCATGGATTGGGTTTAAGCCGATAAAGTCGCCACCGCTTTGTGCTGTTTTAGTCAATAATGACTTCAAGTCTGAGAAATCACCAATCCCCCAGTTATTTTGACTTTTCAAACAATATAGTTGAACACTCGTGCCCCATAGTTTTTTACCTTCTTGCATCGCCTTCGGCGTAAAACAAGCACTTGGAGTAATAATTAAAGCCATATTAGCTAATGGTTCATCATTACCCTGTTCCAATAAATTGAGTTGATGATAACCGATGGCTAACTCAGTGGGTAAAGTAACTTGATATAGTTGAAATTCAACATCACCTATATCTTTATTACCTAATAGTGGGAAATCTGTTGCAGTAATTGTTGTATCTATTTGTTGACCATCTTCCATGATGATTCTGTAAATAAGAGGATCGGTAACAAAATCAATAGGCAGATGCACCTCAAGTTGATATTCCGATGCCTGCTGTTGCACTGATACAGGAGCGAGTAGTCTCAACCAATGTTGTGTTTCTTGTTCTTCATAATGTGCAGATAGTGCTTGCTCATCCGAAGCATCAAACCCCATATGATTGATAATATTTTTAATACTTTCATCAAGAACAGTTGCAGGCGCTCCCCACGCATCAACAAAATTTGGATCAATCCCTTTCAATTGCATAAACGACTCTAATGCAGAACTATTCATAAAACACCTATGTATGGTTAATTTATCGCTAGATTTTAATATTAAAAATGAATGTGTAACAAAATAGATAAAATTTATAACGAATTCATCAGTGGATAATAACTTAATCAAATAGTTATTTTACTAAAAATATTAAATCTTATGCATGTTTATAATTTACTTTTCAAAACCATATCAAAATTTGTTTCACTTTTATATTAACAAGCTTCGCAAATGATTTAGCTCACTAATTTAAATAAACAATATAGTAGAATGA
The DNA here is from genome assembly GCF_037546705.1 of Vibrio sp. 2-Bac 85. Taxonomy (NCBI): domain Bacteria; kingdom Pseudomonadati; phylum Pseudomonadota; class Gammaproteobacteria; order Vibrionales; family Vibrionaceae; genus Vibrio; species Vibrio sp. 2-Bac 85. The sequence continues at coordinate 25,399 of NZ_JALAAB010000015.1, forward strand.
ATAAAACATAACTGAACTTCATACAATTCATGACATAGGGAACAAAAATGATTTCACATTTGAGACTTAACACAACAAAAACTCTCTCTGAACAGGTTTCACTTCAAGTGGACAGTAAAGGCTTTGAGTTTATTATTATTAATCACCCCAAATTTGATGCTGCATTTACCTTACATGGCGCACATTTGATTCACTTCCAAGCAAAACAGCAAGCACCGCTTATTTATTTAAGCAAAACGGCTTTGTTTGATGATAAAAAAGCAATTCGTGGTGGTGTGCCTGTTTGTTGGCCTTGGTTTGGTAATACCGAAGAAAGCCTTAGCAAAAAATTACCAGGGCATGGCTTTGCTCGTACCAGCAAGTGGGCTGTATCAATTATCGATGAGACATCCGATGCAATTGACCTTGAATTCACACTATCAGCTAATGAAGTAACTAAAGCGATTTGGGATCATGATTTTACATTAACGTTGAAAGCTTCTTTGTCTGACCACGTTGAACTGTCACTAATTACCCAAAATACCGGTACCGATACTTTCAAGTATGGTGGTGCTTTGCACTCTTACTTATGTGTTGCTGATATCACTCAATGTACTATTGATGGTTTAGCATCGACTTATTCTGATTCCTTAGATGAAGGAAAACAGAAGAATGCAGAAAAAACATTACCTATAGATGGTCCTATTGATTCAATTTATGCAATCAACGAAGGTGATGTTATTGTTAATGACGCAAATAATGAACGTAAAATAATAGTGACTAACACCGGTAATGACTCTGTGGTAGTTTGGAATCCGTGGATAAAAGGTGCAATTGCATTTGCTGATATGCCAGATGATGGTTACCAAACAATGATGTGTATTGAATCAGCAATTACTTCAAAACAAGGTGTATTAGTTGAATCAGGGCAATCTCACACACTAAAAACCGTGATTAAATAACGCACTGTTATTCATAAAATGAAATTTACTAACAAAAAAAGAATAAAAAGCACCAATATAGTGAAATAAAAGTAATCATATTATTACAGTTAGGTATTGACTTATTGAAATCGCACTTTAATCATGGTTTTTCTTTATTTTCTCTAGAATTGCCCTTAATATGCTCGTGTAATTTAATTACTGTGATACCAGTTCAAAAAAACACACTAATTTTTAATTAAATACTTTAAAAGGTTTAATCAAACAAAAAATGTGTTTTCAGAGCTTATAACTTGACTAACATCAAGTCGTTGGCGTTTTTGACGCTTATAATGATGACAAGTTTAAAATCAAACCTCCATAAGGAACAATAAAATGACAATTAAAGTAGGTATTAACGGCTTCGGTCGTATCGGCCGTTTCGTATTCCGTGCATCATGTGAACGTGATGATATTCAAGTTGTTGCAATCAATGACTTAATCGACGTTGAATACATGGCTTACATGCTTAAATATGACTCAACTCACGGACGTTTCAACGGTACTGTTGAAGTTAAAGACGGTAACCTAATCGTAAATGGTAACACTGTACGTGTAACTGCAGAGCGTAACCCTGAAGATCTAAAATGGGATGCTGCTGGCGTTGACGTAGTAGCTGAAGCAACTGGTCTTTTCCTTACTGACGAAACAGCTCGTAAGCACATTACTGCTGGCGCTAAAAAAGTTGTTTTAACTGGTCCTTCTGGTGACGTACCAATGTTCGTTAACGGTGTAAACTTTGCAGCTTACGCTGGTCAAGATATCGTTTCTAACGCTTCTTGTACTACTAACTGTTTAGCACCTGTTGCTAAAGTACTTAACGACAAATGGGGCATTGAATCTGGTCTAATGACGACTGTTCATGCAACAACTGCTACTCAAAAAACTGTTGACGGTCCTTCAATGAAAGACTGGCGCGGTGGTCGTGGTGCTTCTCAAAACATCATTCCATCTTCAACTGGTGCAGCTAAAGCTGTAGGTAAAGTTCTTCCAGAACTAAACGGTCTTCTAACAGGTATGGCTTTCCGTGTACCAACTGCTAACGTTTCTGTTGTTGACTTAACTGTTAACCTTAAAACAGCTGCTACATACGAAGAAATTTGTGCTGCAATGAAAGCTGCTTCTGAAGGCGAAATGGCTGGTGTTCTTGGTTACACTGAAGATGCTGTTGTTTCAACTGACTTCAATGGTGAAACATTGACTTCAATCTTCGACGCTAAAGCTGGTGTTGCACTAACTGACAAATTCGTTAAAGTTGTATCTTGGTACGATAACGAAATCGGTTACTCAAATAAAGTTCTAGACTTAATCGCTCTTATCTCTAAATAAGTTTGTTTAAATAGAATTTATAAAAGCCTGCCTAGTGCAGGTTTTTTTGTATCTGTAATTTATGTTAAAGCTAACTTCTTGTAGTTGGATCTTGCTCCGATTACGAAATCTAACGGTTTAACATTACATAAAAACAAAGTTCTAAACCTAATCTCACTCCTATAGCAAATGACGCTAAATAAGTTTAATTAGTTAGCATTATAAAGCCTACCTAGTGCAGCTTTTTGTATCTGTAATAGTATTAAAAACTAGTTAAAGCTAACCCTCGGTACGATAACCAAAGCAGTTACTCAAGCAAAGTGCCAGATCTAATTTCAACTCTATATGTAAATACGCTAAATACTCGCTACAAAATTTACGGGATATAATCGTGCTTTTATCGTTTAAAGTTGCTTTTTTTTATCTCTAAATCTAAGTCGTTATTGACGACTAATTCTTGAAATGAACGCATTTAACTTATTCTTAGAATAAAAAATCACTCGAATGACATTCATGACACATTACTGTTTACCCATTATTAAAATGTTTTACATGAAGAAAAACATTTAAAAAGACAAGTTATTTTTAGTGCTTTAGTAACCAAACTGTAATTAATACACTAAAAGATGAAAGTGAGACCATCTAAAGCAACATAAAAATAACATTGAGCAACATTCAATAACATCTAACAACGTCCAATAACAGAACAGTCACTTTTTAGATCAATTCTCACGATTCATCAACAAAACCTTCATATACAAAGAGCATCAGCTTAATTGTATTGAAAAATTATGATTGTTTCGTAAATACTTATTATTCAACCGCATTAAGTTCAATTGATTCGCTTTTTAGGATCAAATTAGCCACAATATAACAACTGAACATTTTGGATATAAGAATATGAATCAAGCATCTCCAAGCCTTTTTTGGCACGATTATGAAACATTTGGATTGAACCCTGGCACTGACCGCCCTTCTCAATTTGCAGGAATTCGAACGGATCTTGATTTAAATATTATTTCAGAACCTTACGAGTGGTATTGCCGCCCACCGAATGATTATTTACCTGCACCAGAGGCCTGTTTAGTGACAGGAATAACGCCTCAACATGCTTTACAACATGGTGAATTTGAAAATCAATTTATATTCAACATATTGCAACAATTCCAACAACCCCAAACCTGTGTTGTTGGTTACAACAATATTCGTTTTGATGATGAAGTTACACGCTTTACTTTGTACCGAAATTTTCACGATCCTTACCAAAGAGAGTGGCAAAATGGCTGTTCGCGTTGGGATATTATCGACATGGTACGCGCATGTTATGCCCTTAGGCCGGAAGGTATTGAGTGGGTATTTGATGACAATGATGCACCAAGCTTTAGATTAGAGTTATTAACTAAAGCAAATGAGATAACTCATCAACAAGCACATGATGCAATGTCTGATGTTTATGCCACGATTGCGATGGCAAAACTGATCAAGGACACGCACCCTAAATTATACGAATATTGTTATAGCCTGAGACAAAAAAATAAAGTTTTAGAACAACTTAAGCTCGGTACTTTTACACCATTAGTGCATATTTCCGGCATGTTTTCTGCGCTACAGGGTTGTTGTTCTTATATTCTTCCGATCGCGCAACATCCGACAAATAACAATGCGGTTATTGTGCTTGATTTAAATAAAGATCTTTCACAGTTGGCTGCTTTAACGGTAGAACAATTACAAACCTATTTATATACCGCTACGGATGATTTACCTGAAGGTATTAATAGACCTCCTATAAAGCTTATTCATATTAATAAATGTCCAATCGTTGCTAGTGCAAAAACATTAACCGCAGAAAGAGCTAAAGAATTGGGTGTCGATGCTAAACAATGTCGCCTTTCTATGGACTTTTTCTCGGCAAACAGACAGCTAGTAGAGAAGCTGATATCAGTATTTAATACTGATGCCAAAATTAATAAGGAACAGCAGCCAGAGCAAAAACTCTATTCTGGTGGTTTTCCAACGGCTAATGATAAACAACAAGCAAAAACGATTTGTGCTCTTTCTCCACAGCAAATAATCAATCATGAAGTTAATTTTGACGATCCTAACTTGGCTACACTTTGGTGGCGATATAAAGCGAGAAATTATCCTCAAACGCTGACGATTGAAGAGCAACAAAAGTGGGCTAGACATAGAGAAGCTTATCTGATTGATCATACTAATGACTATGTAGAACGTCTTAATATCTTGGCGATCGAGCATCAACATAGTGCTGAAAAGATAGAGATCTTACAAAAACTGGGACATTATCTAGAGTTTTTGAATGAAAATGGTTAAAAAATAACAAAATTACTCTACAATTAATGATTAACAGCAAAGTGCTGCAATTGTCATACTAGGATTAAGAAGATCAAGGAGCGATCAAGTTGAGTATGTGGTCTGGATTAAAGTTACCTTCAGTAAAATTAACAATATTGGTGCTAAGTTACTTAGTCACTCCAAGTGTTAGTTTTGCTCAAGATAATAACCAAAATCAACTACAACTGGATTACCAGTTAAGCATGAAAAAAGTTAATTTTTTGGAGAAGCCCTTCTCTTCATTTTATTATATTTCAGAAGCAACTTATCACTACCTCGATTCTGCATTCAATGGTTTTTATCAACGCATAACTTTCGACACTTCTATCAAAGACAGTACCTTTAAAAAAAGTAAACAATACGAAATAATTTCAGTTCCGTTCATTTCAAATAACAGCCAATTAGTTCAATTTGAGATATTTGGAAAGTTCTCTGATCCTAGTAACGATAATCATCGAGATATGTCACCAGGCCGTACTTTATATGAATATATTGAAAACTCCGAAGCCCTCGATATTTATAATAGTGAACTATCTCTTGGAGCCGGTATTAGCTTTCAAACATCCCCTTACAGTAAAATCAAAGTATTGATTTCTAATAGAAACCTACCAGGTTACGGTGCAAGCCAAGCTTTAATTGGTTTCGAATCACGCTTTTAACTTATCTTCCCCCTCTAAAATACAACTTATCTCAAAAACCTATATGGTATAACAAAATTTCACTTCCCCATTTACAAACATTAGATATGCTATCAAGAACTAATTATTAAATAACCCAACGGATAGGAACATCATTATGAGTAAGATTTTTAGCGATAATTCACAAACCATCGGTCATACGCCGTTAGTACGTTTAAACAATGTGACTACAGGTAATGTATTTGTAAAGGTTGAAAGTCGTAACCCAAGTTTCAGCGTTAAAGATCGCATCGGCGCTAACATGATTGATGCAGCGGAAAAAGATGGCACATTAACTAAAGGTGTTGAATTAGTTGAAGCAACAAGCGGTAATACTGGTATCGCACTTGCTTTTGTTGCAGCTGCACGTGGTTATAAAATCACACTAACAATGCCAAATACAATGAGTATTGAGCGTCGTAAATTATTAAAAGCATTAGGCGCAAACTTAGTATTGACTGAAGGCGCACTAGGCATGAAAGGCGCAATCAATAAAGCGGAAGAGCTAGCAGCATCAGCGCCAGGAAAATACTTAGTTTTACGCCAATTTGATAACCCCGCTAACCCGCAAATCCACGAACAAACGACTGGTCCTGAAATTTGGAATGATACAGACGGTGAAATAGATGTATTTGTAGCTGGTGTGGGTACTGGTGGTACGATTTCTGGCGTTAGTCGTTACATCAAAGAAACACAAGGCAAAGCAATTATTAGTGTGGCAGTAGAACCGACAGATTCACCGGTTATTTCTCAAACACTAGCTGGTGAAGAGATCAAACCGGGTCCACATAAAATACAAGGTATTGGCGCAGGATTTATTCCTAAAAACTTAGATATCTCATTAATTGATAGAGCTGAAGCGGTAAGCAATGAAGATGCAATCGCAATGGCTCGTCGTCTAATGGAAGAGGAAGGCATCCTAGCAGGTATTTCTTCAGGAGCAGCCGTTGTAGCCGCAGCACGTTTAGCTGCTCAACCAGAATTCAAAGATAAAAATATTGTTGTAATACTACCTAGTTCAGGTGAGCGTTATTTATCAACGGCGTTATTTGCAGGTCTATTTGACGGCGAAAACTTTGCATAAATCGTTACATATTGTGTAATTTTATAATTTTATAAAGGTACTTTTTAGTACCTTTTTTTTTACTTCCAATCCCCTAACAACTTACATAGACTAAAAAACATACAAACACACGTATAATAGCTTATTTTCATCACCTATTCAGAGAAAATCATTGACCTTATCTGTCTTATTTAGGATCATGAAATCCAATTTTTTAATTGTTATAATTACAAAAAGCTGAATAAAATTAACAGAAAAGTGAAAGTGAATATTTATTCAAACAAATATTGACCTATGTCTAAACTTTCTTATCGTTTTTTATGTTTAATCAGCTTGTTATTATAATTTACTTCAGCTAATAACTATTTTTTTAATGACATTAAATTAATTGTTATTACCATTTAAACTTAAATAAGGTGCTCTCATGTATCAAAAAACAGTAACTATCACTGCTCCAAATGGCCTTCATACTCGTCCTGCTGCACAATTTGTTAAGGAAGCAAAATCATTTGCATCTGACATTTCTGTTGAAGTTGGCAGCAAGTCTGCAAGTGCTAAAAGCCTTTTCAAACTACAAACTTTAGGTTTAACTCAAGGTACATCTGTAAACATCAAAGCTGAAGGCGCAGACGAACAAAAAGCTGTTGATACTTTAGTTGAATTAATGGCAACTTTAGTTTAATTCAAAACATCTTTTATTAGATCAAATTCAGTAGTTTTTTAAGGATAGGTTATGATATCTGGCATACTTGCATCCCCTGGTATTACGTTTGCAAAAGCGTTGTTATTACAAGAAGACGAAATTTCTCTCAATACTGAGAAAGTAGACAATATTGAACACGAAATTACTCGATTTGTTGATGGCCGAGCAAAAACTTCAGCTCAACTAGAAATAGTCAAGCAAAAAGCGCTTGAAACATTTGGTGAAGAGAAAGAAGCTATCTTTGAAGGGCATATAATGCTCCTTGAAGACGAAGAGCTTGAAGAAGATATCATCGCCTATATGAAAAAAAATAAGTGCACAGCTGATTTCGCAATCAACTCGATTGTGGAAGAGAATGCACAAATGTTACAAGAATTAGATGACCCATATTTACGTGAACGTGCTGCGGATTTCCGTGATATCGGCAATCGTTTACTTAAAAATGTATTAGGCATTGAATTAGTTAATTTAAGTGATATCGCTGAAGAAGTAATTTTAGTCGCTAATGACTTAACGCCTTCTGAGACAGCACAGATTAATCTTGATAAAGTATTAGGTTTTATCACTGATATCGGTGGCCGTACCTCACACACATCAATTATGGCACGTTCATTAGAAATTCCAGCGATTGTTGGTACTAATGATATTACAAAATGTGTGAAAAATGGTGACATGATTATTCTTGATGCCTTGAATAATAAAATCATTATTAATCCAAATAAAACACAATTGGCTGAAGCTAAATTGGTACGTGATGCCTTCTTAGAAGAAAAAGCTGAACTTGCTAAATTAAAAGACTTACCTGCTATGACTTTAGATGGTCATCAAGTAGAAGTAGGGTCAAATGTTGGTTCGGTAAAAGATACCGATGGCGCTAAACGAAATGGCGCTGAATGTGTTGGTTTATACCGCACAGAATTTTTATTCATGGACCGCGATCAACTACCTACTGAAGATGAGCAATTTGTTGCTTATAAAGATGTAGTTGAAGCAATGGAAGGCAAACCTTGTATTATCCGTACTATGGATATTGGTGGTGATAAGGACTTACCTTACCTAAATCTTCCTGCTGAATTAAACCCATTCTTAGGATGGCGTGCAATTCGAATTTGTTTCGACCGCCCTGAAATAATGAACCCACAATTACGTGCCCTACTTCGTGCTTCTGCATTTGGTAAGATCCGTATCATGTTCCCGATGATCATTTCAGTAGAAGAAGTTCGCAAGCTAAAAGATATTTTAGAATTGTTGAAAACAGAATTGCGTGATGAAAATCTTGCCTTTGATGAAGAAATTGAAATTGGCGTAATGATTGAGACACCTGCAGCAGCTGCGATTGCTCATCATTTAATTAAAGAAGTCGATTTCTTCAGTATCGGTACAAACGATTTAACACAATATACACTTGCTGTAGACCGTGGTAATGAACTAATTTCTGATTTATATAATCCACTTTCACCATCGGTGTTAACAATTATTAAGACCGTTATTGATGCTTCACATGCAGCAGGAAAATGGACGGGTATGTGTGGTGAATTAGCGGGTGACGAGCATGCAACACTATTGCTATTAGGTATGGGATTAGATGAGTTCTCTATGAGTGCTATCTCAATACCAACCGTGAAAAAAATTATTCGCAGCACTAATTTTGCTGATGCTAAAGAACTCGCTGATAAAGCCCTTTCAATGGCAACTGCTGCTGAAATTGAAGCCTTAGTTAACGATTTCAATCGAGCTAAAGGAATTAGTTAACTAATTCATTTTAAAGGTGATATAACATCACCTTTTATTGTACTTTATCAAATATTTGGAGTTTACTAATATGGGTTTTTTTGATTCTTTAAAAAAAGCAGTAACAGGCAATACACAAACAGCTAGTACTATTAATATCATTGCACCACTTTCAGGTGAAATTGTTGCTATTGAAGATGTGCCAGATGTTGTTTTTGCCGAAAAAATTGTTGGTGACGGTATTGCAATTCGCCCAACAGGCAACAAAATGGTTGCACCTTGTGACGGTGAAATTGGTAAAATTTTTGAAACAAACCACGCATTCTCATTAGAGTCAGATACGGGAATTGAGCTATTTGTTCACTTCGGTATTGATACAGTTGAGTTAAAAGGTGAAGGTTTCACTCGTATCGCTCAAGAAGGTCAAAAAGTTAAAGCCGGTGATACTATCATCGAATTTGATTTAGCTTTCTTAACTGCAAAAGCAAAATCAATTTTGACACCTGTTGTGATCTCAAATATGGATGAGATTAAAGAGCTACAAAAAATGTCTGGTACTGTTGAAGTAGCAACTGATGTAGTATTAAAAATAGTTAAATAATCTTTTTAATTATTTTGATATTCTCTTATTAAGAGTCGCTTAGGCGGCTCTTTTGTTATCTGCATCTCTTTAATTACTATCCATTATTAAACAACTGACCTTCTCAAATTTTGCTTAACGAGTCTTCGTAAACACCCATTGCCATTCAATATGCAAATATCATCCGCAGCATAGAAGGTATATTCACAGCTATATATTTTTCTTCTCCTTGCTTACTTGTTACAATCCCCTATCTTTTTTATTCTAATACTTAAGTGCTTCTTATGAATACAATAATGTACGGTATCCCAAATTGCGATACGATTAAAAAAGCCCAAAAATGGCTTAATGAAAATAATATCTCGTTTACTTTCCATGATTATCGTAAAGATGGTTTAGATAACCAATTACTAGAACAATTTTATCAACTAGCAAGTTGGGATCAATTGCTCAATAAGCGCAGTACTAGTTACCGAGTGTTAACCGAACAACAAAAAGAATCATTAAATGCCGAGACCATTAGTCCCTATTTTATTGAATCTCCAACATTGATTAAACGTCCATTAGTGATCCACAATAATGTGGCTATAGTCGGCTTTAATGCTAAGAACTATCAACAATTTTTTGCTGTATAAGGAAATACAATGACTCATTCCCCAGTGGTAAGCCTGTTACAGGATTTAATCAGCCGTCGTTCAGTCACACCTGAAGATGCAGGATGCCAAGACTTATTAATCGCACGTCTTGAAAAACTTGGTTTTGTCTGTGAAACCATGGAATTTGAAGATACGTTAAATCTATGGGCGAGAAGAGGAACTGAAGCTCCTTTATTTTGTTTTGCAGGACATACTGATGTAGTACCAACAGGTCCGGAAAGTAAATGGGCAACACCTCCATTTGAACCAACTATCATCGATGGTATGTTATATGGGCGTGGTGCTGCCGACATGAAAAGTGGTATTGCCTGCTTTATGTTAGGACTTGAAGCTTTCATTGAAGAACATCAAGACCATAAAGGTTCTATTGCATTGCTTATCACCAGTGATGAAGAAGGTCCGTTTATCAACGGAACAACGCGTGTTATTGATGTATTAGAAGCAAGAAATGAAAAAATTGATTACTGCATCGTTGGCGAGCCTTCAAGCACCAATCATGTTGGCGATATAATAAAAAATGGTCGACGTGGTTCGTTAACGGCAGATATTACCTTCAAAGGTACGCAGGGGCATGTTGCTTACCCACACCTAGTTAATAATCCAATTCACCTTGCGACGCCAACCTTAACTGAATTAGTACAAACAGAATGGGATAAAGGTAATCAATACTTCCCTGCGACTAGCTTTCAAATCACCAATTTCAACTCCGGCACAGGTGCCAGCAATGTTGTACCAGGTGATGCAGTTGTGCAGTGTAACTTCCGCTACTCAACAGAGTTAACAGCGGATATGATCACAGAGAAAGTAGAAAAGATCCTTAATAAAGCAGAATTTGAGTACGAAATACACTGGACCTATAACGGACAACCTTTCATCACTGAACCAGGATCGTTAACCGATGCAGTTGCACAAGCTATTTTAGCAACCAACGGTATCACCACTGAACTATCAACCAGTGGTGGAACATCTGACGCACGCTTTATTGCGCCGACAGGTGCACAAGTTGTTGAGTTAGGGCCTATTAATGCCACTATTCATAAAGTTAATGAATCAACCAATGTGCAACAACTTGATGAGCTTGTAGATATTTTTAAACTCACCTTGAAAAATTTATTAGCATGATCTCAAGGTCAATGACACCAATGCAGTTAACCGGACAGGTACAAACTCATCTTGTAGAGTTCGCACCTAACCGATTACTGCACAAACAAGTCATTGCTGATTTTTCTGCGCTCCAACAGGCGGCGAAACGTGATGGGTTTACATTACATATTGCCAGCGCGTTTCGTAGTTTTGAGCGTCAGTTACTTATTTGGAATAAAAAGTATGCAGGCCTCGCTCCTATTTTAGATGAACATGAAGTTGCCATACAGAGCGATAAGATCAGTGAAATAGACAAATTATACAAAATCTTACATTGGTCCGCACTACCTTCTGCCAGTCGTCACCATTGGGGTACGGATATAGATGTTTACGACCCCACTTTATTACCCGCTGAACAATCTTTACAACTGCAAAAAAGTGAATATTTAAACGGTGGTTACTTCTCAGAGCTAACCGAATGGCTGGGTAATAATATTGAACAATTTGGTTTTTATCGGCCTTATCAGCATGACCAAGGAGGTGTTGCACAAGAGCCTTGGCATATCAGTTACTTTCCATTGGCTGATGATTTTTTATCACAACTGGATTTAGATCTTATTTCCAACACCTTAAAGCAATATTCTATTCAAGGTGAATCGCTAATTCAGCAAGAGTTGCCTACCATATATAAACAATATATTTGTAATATAAACACACGGTAAGTATCCACTAAAGGAATAATCATGTCTGAACGTCGTAAATTTTCGCGTATAAACTTCCAATGCCATTGCTCACTCATTTTTGATCAAAAGATTGCTACACATGACTTTGATGCTTCACTGGTAGATATCTCACTTAATGGTGCATTAGTGGCTGTTACTGCCCTTTCACCCGATGTAAATCAACAACAGGTTCAGGTTAGTCTGACGCTTCAAGGATCTGACGTACAACTGCTGCTAAACGGCACAGTAAGTCATCAACAAGATCAACTATTAGGTATTCACTTTACTAAAATTGAGTTAGAAACAATGTCACATTTAAAGCGATTGATTGAGCTTAATTTAGGCGATCATGATGAAATGCACAGGGAATTCGAACAGTTGATTGAAATGCATATTGCTGAGAGTTAATCTATTCTCTATCTGTAAAAGTGACTGTTAATGATTTATCCTTAATAAGTTAGTAATGAGGAATGTTTAGTATGAGTAGCTAGTATGAATGTTTAGCCTAGTTGCCCATTCATACTTAACTTTTAATCGACTGCACTCAAGGAATAAAGGGCAGAGGATAAACTTGCAAAGCATAAGAGCTCAGAGGATCAAATTGCAAAGCATAAGAGTAAGAGGGTATAAGCTCAAAGCAGTAAACTAAACACCATTAAATTGCTTAATTCACTGCTTAATCAATAAAAGTTAGTCTTTAAAGTTATTAAATTGAAAGCCCATTCCTAGGTCACATTCTTTTACCAAACGCATTGCTTGTTGTAAATCATCACGTTTTTTACCCGTAACTCTTAGCTGTTCACCTTGGATAGAAACCTGCACTTTAATTTTACTGTCTTTAATTAATTTAACTAATTTCTTTGCGGTAGGTTGGTCAACCCCTACTTTAAACTTAACCGTTTGAGACCAAAATTTACCCGATTGGTCACATTTTTCAGGGTCCATCGCACGCGTGTCTACATTACGCTTAACTAAATTAGCACGTAACATGTCGCGTAATGAATTAATTTGCATTTCCGCTTCAGCTTCTAATTTCACAACTTCTTTATTTAGCGTTATAGATGCTTTTACACCACGAAAATCGAAACGAGTACCGAGTTCGCGACTGGTATTATCGACGGCATTTTTAACTTCCACTAAATCAACTTCTGAAACGATATCAAATGAAGGCATTTTTGTTCCTTAATAAACAATTAAAATAATTAATAGTAAATTTACCAGAAAACCTCGCTAGCATCTATCTCCCTACTGGACTTTGTTAGGTATCTCTTAGGTTGATATCATCCCTTAGACTTAAAGGTACTCTCTGAATCATTTTTTAATCAACTATTGAGTTTTGTACAAGGCTGATTAGTAACGGGTATAATAAGATAAAGTAAGCATAAAATAATGACATGATAGAGGTAAGGGACAAGTATGATTCAAATTATTGGTGCAGGTGCAATTGGCTGCTTATGGCTGGCAAAATTACAACAGTCAGGCAGTGTTTGTCACCTTGTATGTAGGTCAAAAACCACCAAATCAATCTTACAGTTTACCAATTTATCTGGTCAGCAAAGTTTACTCACTATTTCTGTAAGCCAAAAGGTATTAAATACAAGCACAGAGCAAAAAAACAGTACTATTGTGGTTTGTGTCAAAGCACAGCACGTTGTCTCTGCTTTATTAGCACAGCAAAAATATATAGATATAAAACAAACACTTATTCTAATGCATAATGGCTACGGTTGTGCAGAACAAGTACGGAAACACTTCCCCGACAATCCAATCATTTGTGCGACTACAGCAAATGCAAGTTTAGTTAATGCGCCATTGAATGTTATGCACACTGGTATGGGCCCTACTTACCTAGGCGCTTTTATAGATTCAGCTGAAATGGAGGAACTGACAGAGGAAGATAAAGAATCACCAACACAATTACATCATTTTTTAAAGCCCGTTATTGAGCCACTGCAACAGGCAATGCCAGAAGTATATTGGAGTGAAGACATTGTAAAAAAATGTTGGCTAAAGCTGGTCATCAATGCTGTTATTAACCCCCTCACGGCAATTCACCAAATACAAAATGGACAATTGCAATCACCTGAATATGCTGTCGTTATTCAACCTTTAATTTCAGAAATCTTTGCCATTGCAGAAGCAGAGCATATTGATTTTGAATTACTCGTTTTACAGCAAAATATAGCTCAAGTGATCCTAGCTACAGCAAAAAACTTTTCATCAATGAATCGAGATATTTTTTATCACCGCCCCACTGAAATCGAATTTATTAATGGTTATTTAATAAAAAAGGCACAACAACATAACATTGAGGTGCCTCTTTTACTTGAGTTATACAATAAAGTTAAAGTGTTGGAGAATCACTCAGCAATTGCTGAAGATAAGTATTAATACTCTCGTTTAACTTATCTCTCAAACGCAGTTCCAATAACTCTGGCTGCTGCGCAGACACTTTAATAGGCCAACGTTTACGACTGATCACTTTACCATTTTCTGAAAAACTCAATTCATAACTACCACGTAGCCAGTACCACTGTTCAAGACGCGTTGGTTTAGTCACATCAATCGAGCTTGATAATTGTAAAGCGGACGTATCAACAACTTTCACACCCAATGTTGATAGTCCTGCTTGTAATAAACTGATATCTGTCTCGCTATCTTCGGCAACACTAACTTCTAAAGAAGCTAAGTTATTACGTATTAACTGTTCAATGTCTTGACTAGAAACTTCATTAGGAATGCCGCGTCCTCTAATATAGGCTAACTGTAAATCAGCCATTTTTCGAGAAACTTGCAGATCTCTCGCATTACGTAATGCGTTAACGGCTAAAATAGAATTAGGTGCGGTGTTTTGACTATAATCTATGAGCTTGAGAGCCTCTTGATCCGCTTCCATAATTGTTTCTGTCAGGTTTTGCGCGGCACTAATTTTATGTAACACAGCTAACGCATAATATTCACCACTTTGGCTCAACCAAGTCTCTTTTATTTCAACGCCTGCAATGGCTTGATTCGTCTTCGTCGCAATATTACGTTGTAAGCTGCTCGAACTCTCCATGGTGACACCTAAAGCGCTTTCATTTTTGATTGCCTCGGTCAATGTATGTGTTTCAGCTTTAACATTAACGGAAAATATTTCGACTAAATTAGCAACCGCATTTTTACCTGCAAGTGTTCTACTCGATGCCTGTCCCACAGCCGTTAAATAGACATTACTAGGATAAGTTGTTTGGGCATGGTCAATCCAATCCGGTCGTTGCTTTTTATCTTGTTCAATATCACTCGATGATGAACAAGCAGAAATTAACAATATTGATAATAAAATAGGTAACGAGAAGGTTATTTTGTTCATAAAAACTCCATAAAATTTAATCGGTAAAAACGTATGAATAAAAATTTGATTCTATTCTACGAGCTGCAATGTATTCTTTATTATGTATTTTAATCATTGCTCATAATGGAACACTTTATCGGATAATCCTGTACTTAAAATGACATGCTGATTTGGGGCAGCTAATTCCACTACACTATCCCCTTGATGATTGGTTGATACAACAATATTATCAGCATCTGTTTCTAGATAACTAAACTGTATGGTTGCAGGTAACATATTCCAACTTCTCAAATCCGCTACCTCACTAAATATCGTCGCTAAGTTTACTAATAGCCCCAAGATTGGATCTTTATCCTGTGCTTCCTTAACCAATTGATATTTAGAAATAGCACGCGTCGTGGTTAACAATAAAATGGAGGGATATTCTTTATCTAAATCTTCTCGTACTAGCTTATCTACATTTTCTACTACTTCACTGTTGATTTGCTGCTTATCATCATTAATTTGATTGTGCTGAGGTCTGCGCTGAACACTTGCGTAAGCTGGCATTGAAACTCTGACAATTTGCTTCCCATTAAAACTAGGAACCGCGAGACTTTGTTGCACCTTATTTGAAACCACCCCGTCAAAATAAAGACCGAAGACTTGGTGCTTTTTCTGCTTTATTTGCTTTAGTTTATTCAGTGCTGGATATTGTTGACTGTAATATTGGTATTGAGTGTCATTGCCCATTTTATCACTCATGCGCAATAGGCCTAATTTCAATCCTTTAGGTAAGCTTATGTTACGTTCCTTGAGTATTTTTTCTGCCAATTGGTAACTAATAAATGCATTAGAACGTTCATCCAACAACTCATAGATAATTGCAGACAACAAATGAGTACTGGCTAATTGACCATTCAATTGATCATTTTCAGCCAGCTTTTTCATTGCTACATCTGCTTGTAACATTTCAACACGTGCATCATCGATGCTGTTGTTAAATAAGTAACCCAATGCCAACATGTTATGCACCATTACACGATCAGTAGGATAACCGCTGTAACGCCTGAACGTTTCATTAACAGTGCCCGCAGCAACATTCTCCGAAATAGAGGTTGCTTGCAATGAAAGCATTTCATTTTTTGCTTTTAATAAAGAATCGATTGATAGTTCAAACTCACCGGAAAGTAACTGTAAATAACCTAGATTCAAATAGTACTGAGCAAAATCTGATTGATCAGGCTCTGTCTCACTAAGTATCGAGAGGATCTTTTCTGGGGGTTCTTGTTGAAGTTGGTTGGCCAGTTTAATATTGTTATGTTGAGCTGCGCAGCCCGATAATAAGCATAAAAGAACAAACATTATTTTGTGCATAAAGAGACCACTTTCAAATTAAATAAGCGCTAAGCAGAGCTTAATTAGATATACCCGCTATATTCAAACTATAAAATGAGCAAGATTCAAACTCTGAAATGAACAAATCTAAATATGCACACTTCCTAGCTAAAAAGTTGAATATGTAACGGGTATATAAATGTCGATTGAATATGCTTAACCGCGTAGTTTGCTGTTTTTAACCAGCTTTTTAATTTTCTTCTCACCAATCCACACTTTACGGTTATCTTTAATGCTGATCAACTCTAGATTAACCTGATAGAAACGAATTTGAGTACTTCCATCAACATCGATAATGGTATTGATTTGACCTTGCATCATAAAGTCAGCACCATATTCTTGGCCCATTTCTTTACGTGTTGCTTCAGAAGCATTTAAGTCTTGATCCGCTCGTTCATCACGAATTTCTTGACGATTAGCAGAACTTGCTACAAATTGTACTTCACCTGAATTGATTAACTCACGCTCCATGTTCGCAATAAACGTATTAGTGTTGATATGCTCATGACTTAAGTTTTTTACACGTCCGACGATCACCGCAGGATCTTTACCTTCACTCTTAACAAATTTAGAAATCCAAGCTCGGGATAAAGAGTCTTCGATCATTTCACGTGCAACTAACTGTGAATCAGTATCATTCCATGCACCACTTAAATCAATTTGTTGTTGTGCATCTAAACGCTCAACCGATGTTGAACAAGCTGATAAAATCAAACTTGCCATTATTGCTAACCAAAAACTAGATTGTTTTTTCATCGTAAATTCCACCTAAAAAGAATAATTGAAGATAACTGTAAATATTTGTTAACCATGACATAAAAAATTATCTATTTACAGTAATGTAATTAGATTATCTATCTGTAACAGTATAATGAGCTGCTTTGGCTTCTATGCTCCCCATTAAAATCGAGTACAAAAAGCTAAGAGTAAGCTAATCTATTTTAGCTCACCAATTTTCCCAGAGCTTTGCCACCTAACAAGTGTAAGTGAATATGGTACACTTCCTGTCCACCATCAGCATTACAATTCATAATTAAACGATAACCCGATTCAGCAATACCCTCTTGCTTCGCCAATTGTTTTGCAACGGTATACATTTTACCAATAAGAAACTCATCTTCTATTTCGATATCATTTGCAGTTGCGATCAATTTATTAGGAATGATCAAAATATGTATAGGAGCCTGTGGAGAAATATCGCGAAACGCAGTCACATATTGATCTTGATATAACGTATCAGACGGAATATCTTTATCGATAATTTTTCTAAATATAGTTTCTTCGGCCATCTTAAATCCTTAAAGCGAGTATTGAATTAATTTCTTAACGACAGTTAAATGTTTGCCGTACCATACAATTAAACAGATGAACGATTACAACTCGGCAATCGCACCTTTACCGATCCCTTCATAAGCATAAACAATGACATTGTTTTGCCCTTCTTCTTGTTTGATAGTTTCGCATATAAAGCGAGCTAACTCTTCAACCGTTGTGTCATTATTGAGTACTTCACAGCGACTTGCAGGCATCAACAACTCAAAATACCCCTGTGCAGAATGATAAGCAGAACAATGCATTGGCACCGTTGACTCTGAAGGCGTAAAAGATAGTAACGTAGAGTCTAATAAATCTTCGTCGCTTGCTAAATAAATATCAGACCAACGTTGGGCCCATTTTTTAACCCATAGTTCACTATATTGACCATTAATATAAATATCAATTTTTGAACGATGCCCATGGGCAATACGTTGGCAATTACCATCGTGCTTTTTTAATCCATGCGTATAATGATAATAAGGTGTTGAAATTACTTCTGAACGTAACGTAATGGATAATCCGGTTATATTTTTAGGTAACTTAACTAATAATACTTGCTCTAAATATGCCTCTAATAACGGAATGGTTATGCTTTCAGCATCTAACAAGCAATAAGCTTGGTGCGGGCTTTTTAGCTGAATAACACTATGATCTTCAAGTATATAATCTACTTGAGTGCGATCAGCTTGAATCGATACAGAACAATAATCAGCAGACTGTGGCACCAGTAACTTATGATCTACTTCCGCGTCAATAATTGCTTTGATTTGTTTTTTAACTAGTGAAAAATCTAATAACATAGATTGTTCGTTTAATTGTCCATCTAGAACGACGTCTACTTGATAGCTTTCGCCAACAAAACCACGTCTGTGATCTAGATAGGTAGAATCGATGACCGTTAAATCTCGTACAAATAATTTCATGCTTTAATCACTTTTTTAAATTAACAGTCAACCTTAAAAAGGCGCTTTGCCATCGTCAGATGTTTGTGCAGACTCAGTTTTACTATCAGTCTCGATTAACGCATCGCGTTTAAGTTGTTCACGAAGATTTGGTGGAATACCTTGGATAGTCAATGTATCTGAAGCTTCATCATAGCTGATTGAAGTACCTAAATGTTTTTGGTCGAAGCTGATGTTCATACCGCCGCCTTGGCCAGTGTACTTGGTTAGCTTTCTCATTAATGTTCGGTCAGCAGGAAAGTTCTCTTCTAGTTGATAATCCTCAGTGACAAAATCATAAAAACTACCTTCAAGGCTAGAAGCGCTTTTAAACTCTTCGGATAAACTCGACAGGTCAATATCTTCGCCTTCTTTTAATTGCTCTTTACAATAATTTGAAGTGACTTCACGTACTGTTTGTTTTTGTTCTGTAGGTAAAGCTTGTTTTTCACAAAATTCATCGACCGCTTTTAACAAACCTTGGTTTTGTGCTTTTGCATCAAACCCTTCTTTTGCGCCCATAAAGTCTAAAAAGAAATCGGATACTTTTCTACCCACTCGTCCTTTAATAAATGATATGTAACGATTAGCTTCTGGATCGCGAGCTAATAAAGTGAGGTCAATTCTGGCCACAAGTTGAATTTTACTCGTTTCAATATGCTGACTAACTTGTAGTTCTAAGTTTTCGTTGACGCTAATCGATTGGTTATTTTGTAATAACGCCACCAATAAATAGTCACTAGTTGTCCAACTATACTTAGTAATCAACAACACACCCTCTTCTGCAAAGTCATGCTCTTTTAATTCATTAACCAAACACGTTGCTGCTTGTTGTGAAAAGCTAACAAAGTCTAATTCACCCGATAACTCTTCTTTCAAGGCGCGATGAAATACTTGTGGCTTGTCAGCTTCAGCAGCGAAATAAGCAAATGCTTTATTAGATTTACTTTGATAACCACGGTGTAAGTCCATCACCAGTTGCTCAATAGAAGGGGAAATAGGTAATTCACCTTCGCGCATTTTACAATTTAAAACCCCTTCGCTATTGTAACTAAGCGAATGTAAAATGATGTTAGTAGCAGAAACGTTCATAGATAGAGAGACCTTATTGAAGCAAGTGAACTTAATTGGTAAATTATACACACCACGGCGGATCTTAAAACAGCAAATCGAAGCTTATTGTGCGAATCTAGGTTCGGATTCACTTTCATAATTAACAGACAGATACGCTAAAGAGGATATTATGTTTGGTTAATTATCCGATCAACTTTAAAATTCCAGTCTTTAAGTGATTGGTATAATAATATGAGTGCGGTATCATATCGCAATTATTATCCCTTAATTAGAAGTTTATTATGCCAATTCAATCGAAATACTCTAGCCAAAAAATCGAAACTATTCTTGACCAGGTAATGGAGGTTTTACACGACAATGATGTGTCCGTTGATTTGAGTCTAATGATTCTCGGAAATAGCATTACACATGTTATTAATAGCCAAGTACCAACATCTCAACGTAAAGCCATTAGCGACAAATTTGTAAAAGCATTAAGTGCTTCTATTAATTTGAAAGATAAATAATAACAATGGTAGAAACGGGTCATAAATTCCACGATAACGTAGCCAAGCAAGTAGCTTGGGCGCACTGGTTTACATTTTTCAATATTGTTGCCATCTCTTTAATTAGCCTGCGTTATATCGCCTATTCAGGGTTAGCTGATTCAAGCTTAGGCATTTTTTATCAATTCTTAAGCTTAGTTGGCCATTTCAGTTTCCTTGGGGCGATGGTCTTCGGCATTCTGTTATTTCCGTTAGCTTTTTTAATTTCCCATAATTTGACCTATCGAATAATTTCTATTGTGATCGCAACCACTGCGATCACTTTTTTGATTATTGACACCCAAATTTTTCGGCTTTATGATTTCCATCTAAATCCACTTATTTGGCAATTTTTACAAAAACCGGAACAAGTTGAAGCGATTTATTCAATCAACCTTCACTATATTTCAATACCAATCACATTCTCATTGGAACTGCTTTTTTCCTTTTTATTATGGAAAAAAGTACGAAAAATTCAGTCTAAACACATCGGCAAGCCTATCGCCCTGTTTTTATTCGCGGCTTTTGTGCTCACACATCTTGTTTTTATTTGGGCTGATGCCACGCAATACCGACCAATCACCCATCAAAAGTCACTTTATCCGTTATCCTACCCGATGACTGCACGCACTTTTTTGACTAAACAGGGTTGGTTAAATGAAGACAAATTACAAAAAAATAGTCTGGGTCAAGCAGGAACCAATCAACAACAACTTAATTATCCACTCACGCCGTTAAGCTATGCACAAAAACCAACAATAAATGCCAACAATAACGTGTTGATCATTAATGTAGAGTCTTTGCGTGCTGACATGTTAAACCTTAATAACATGCCTAATTTAGAAGCTTTAAGCGAGCAAGGAATGAATTTTAAAAATCATTTCAGTGGTGCTAATAATAGCCGACAAGGTGTATTCAGTTTGTTTTATGGGCTACCCAATAGTTATTGGAATGCTGTAACTGAAAACCATATCGCTCCTATTTTCATGAATGAAGTGGTGGCGCAACAACGCCCTATTGGACTATTTTCAAGTATTGGATTTGTGCACCCTGAGTTTTTGCAAAGCAGTTTTAGTCAATTGAAAACAACACCTGATGTCTATTACTCAAAAGCAGAAAATAACATTCAAGTAGTTCAGCAATGGGTAAAATGGGCCGCAACTCAACAGGCAGATAAACCTTGGTTTAGCTATGTGTACTTAGAGCAAAAAAATGACCATTTATTTTCTCAAGCTACGCATAGAACAATTCCCGAACAAAGTGAAAACTTGTCTCTATATCAGTCTCAGGTTGCGACCATCGATAACCAGATACAACGTTTAATAGAAACTTTAAAAGAACAAAAACAATACCAAAATACTATTATTGTTATCACTGGGACTCACGGACAATCATTTAAAGGTCAAAATACAAATGATGAGTTAATTAATGGTTCACATGTACCATTAGTCATTATTTGGCCTGATAAAACACCTAAAAACATTTATAGAATGACAAGCCATGTGGATATTATACCGACGTTAATGCAAGATATTTTTGCAGTGAAAAATCCTGCAAATTCTTACAGTAGTGGCCAACATTTATTAGATAACAATGTACGCCAGTATGTATTATCTGGCGATATAGATAATTATATTATTTATGAAACAGATAAAATCACGCAATTCTCAGGAAATGGCGATATTGATAGTATTGACTGGCAAGGTGAAGGTGTTGGTAAAGCGGGTAATGAAAATGAATTTGATATTACCTTACTGATTGACGTGCTATCGAAATTACGTCGCTTTAATTAACACTACGACTGACACTGCAACTAACATTATGACAACAAAAAAGGGCTCAATGCTACTACTTAAAGTAATAGCGTTAAGCCCTTTTTTATTGAATTAATGCTATTTAAAGAAGTAAAAAGCTATTTAGATATTTTTACCGTACTAGGATCAATCCCATATTGACTGGCTAAATATTGTAAATAACCGAGATCTTCACACATACTTTTGCCAGGCTCATCAGAAATTTTAGCAACCGGTTTACCATTAACCGTGATCATTTTGATCACGATACTTAATGGCGTGTTGCCTACATCGTTCATTAAATTCGTACCAATACCAAATGTGACTTTAATGCGCCCTCTGAATCGTTTCCATATTTCGAGCATACGAGGAAAGTCTAAAGAGTCACTAAATACCAGTGTTTTATTTAGTGGTTCAATGTCCATACTTTGGTATAGAGCAATGGCTTTTTCTCCCCATATAAAGGGACAACCACTATCGTGACGAAGGCCATCATATAATTTACCAAAATACGGATCGTCAAAGTCGCGAATAAAAGAATCCATCGAATAACAATCTGTTAATGCAGTACCAAGTCGTCCTCTGTATTCTCTTACCCAACCTTCTAATGCTGCAGTTTGCGCATCCGCCAAGCGGGTTACTGCTTGCCAACTCTGAAACCATTCGTGAGCCATGGTACCGAGCGCGGGTAAACCCAGCATTCTTGCAAAATGAACACTACTTGTTCCGACAAAGGAATCTGGTAATTCAGCTTTCAAGGTTGTTAATACTTCTTCTTGCCAATCTTTACTGGCTCGACGCCGAGTTCCAAAATCTATAAAACTAAAACCACTTAAATCACCTTCGGCTTTAAGCAGCGCAATTTTTGAAGCTAATTTTTCACGAGCGATAAATAGATCGAAACCACTACAATTAATATAAGTGTGTAATTCGCTGATAATAGATAAAGCATAAATTTCAAATAAACTGACGTGTAATAAAGGACCATCAAAACGTAAATTAATATTTTCCCCATCTGAATGTAGGTGTATGAATTTCATATTTAATTTAAAAATACGTAAGAATTCAATATAATCAGGTTTAATAAAAGACAACTTCGCTAGATAATCTAATTCTTCGTCTGTAAAAGATAGCGTACAAATATGCTCTAGTTGCTTTTGAATTTCTGGAATCAAAGGCGTTAAATCTAAGCCTTCCTTATTTCTACATGCAAATTTCCACTGCACATTAACTAGACGGAACTCCGCTGCATGATAAAAAGCCTGCAACATGGTTATTTTATAAAAATCAATATCCATTAAGCTATTAATCAACCAACGATCTATTTTTGTATTACTCATTACAACTCCAGTTCCTGACTATTATTAATCAGTGTTGCACCTGCCATTTGCATTGTTGTACAGGCTATTTTTGTCGATTCACGGTCAACCCCACGGCAAGCCGCTAAATTAACAATCACTTTAAATCCAGCCCTACATAACTGTAACACCGATGTTTTAACACAATAATCAGTCGCAAGCCCCCCAACAATAACCACTTCAACCCCTTGTTGTTGCAACCATTCAATTGCACCAGTGCTTTCAGTTTCAGCAAGGTCTTGATAACAAGCACCATAGGGGTGTTTAAAAGGCTGCTCACCTTTTTTAACTAATAAATCGTACTCAGTTTCATTAGGTAATCCAGGTATTAAACTATTTCCTTTTGTACCAACCACGCAATGCGCTGGCCATTTAATATCTAAACTAGGGTAATCCCCCTCCACCGGCGTCATCACTTGATCAGCAGATTCCGCTATCCAAGGTGCCTGAGCAGGATGGCAATCTTTACTAACTAATCGATAGTCAGCAAACTTAGCTTGAGCATTTAACTCTGGTGCAATTAAATCCCCTTCAACTATCGGTAACTCATCGGGACACAAAGGAGTAAAACCACATTGAGGGTCGATATCAAAACTGGCCGTTTTCGTTTTTACAATTTTGATCATTAAATACTCCTATTTATTTTTTGATGTTTAACAGTGTACGAGCCGAGTAACTGTAATGCTTCATCAAATGACAGCTTTTAGTCACAACTTTTAATTGAAACCTCTGTTGTTAAGGTATTAATTTAAAATCTTGGCGTATTTGATCTATTAAATTTACACAGAAGAACAGCTTGAGAGATTAAGATTAAAAAAGCATTTAGTTTACTCCTGTACACAATGACTGGCAAGGTAGTGGAAATACAGTGTCATGCTATAGCTATGCTCATTAAACTATTTTTTATTTACAAAACACCAATAATTATGATTTAAAAGATTCGAGTCAGCTTTAAACCTGATATATAGAATATTGTTTGCAACACCTTAAAAGTCGATTATTCTGTGCAATATCAATTTCTATAAACCACAGCAATGCTAAGGTATTGCTCATTTCACTGAGTTGCGTGCCATTTTATTGAGCTGAGTATGCTTTCAATAACATAAATTAATTTTTATGATGGTTTATGTAGCCTATAGCCCGAACTTTTATTATTCTTAGGCAATTATTCGCTTAAATTATGTTTTAATACGTTTCTGCTATAAAAATATCTATTTTAATTACATCTCAAGGATTTAAATGAACACTGATACACATGTCTCCAATCGATGGTCAAGTCGATACGCGTACGTTTTAGCTGCAACCGGTGCTGCAGTTGGACTTGGTAATATTTGGAAATTTCCCTACATCATGGGTGAAAATGGTGGTGGTGCATTCGTTTTTGTATACCTTCTATGTATCTTTTTAATCGGTATACCTGTGATGATGGCTGAAGTAGTGATCGGTAAACGTGGTCGTTCAACACCAGCGAATGCTATAGCACATGTTGCTACCGAATCAGGTCATTCCTCTCATTGGTCAATCATTGGCACTATCGGTGTATTAGCGGGTTTCTTAATACTTAGTTTTTACGCAGTAATTGCAGGTTGGGCAGCAGCTTACGTATTTTTTGCTGGCTCAGGCGAGTTCAGTTCTGCGGCTGCAGTACCTGCAACTAATGCAGACGTAATTGGCGCTTTATTTACTGACTTAATTACTAGTGTTTCACAACTGCTTGTTTGGTCTTCATTAACACTTATTGCCGCTGTTTATGTAATTTCAAAAGGTGTAAAAAATGGTTTAGAAACAGCCATTACTTACTTAATGCCATCTTTATTACTACTATTAGTGGGCATTATGCTTTACTCCGCTGTCGTCGGTGATTTTGCATCTGCATTTAGCTTTATGTTCCATATAGACTTTTCTCAGCTTACTATTGAAGGTGCATTAGTTGCATTAGGCCACGCCTTTTTCACTCTAAGCTTAGCAATGGGTATTATGATGATTTATGGTGCTTACCTGCCAAAAGGTGTATCAATTGTAAAAACATCTATTACTATCGCGATTGCCGATACGGTTGTTGCATTAATTGCAGGCTTAGCTATTTACCCAATCGTATTTGCTAATGGTTTAGAGCCAAGTGCAGGACCTGGTTTATTATTCCAATCGCTTCCACTTGCGTTTGGTTCAATGCCATTTGGTGATTTAGTAGGCACACTATTCTTTATCATGATTGTATTTGCAGCCTTTACTTCTGTAATAGCTTTACTTGAATCCCCTACTGCTTACTTAGCTGAACGTCAAAACATGAGTCGTACTAAAGCGGCTATCATTGCAGGTGTAACAGTTTGGCTTTTAAGTCTATTAACTATTTACTCATTTGCAGGCGCAGAATGGACAAAACTATCATTCGGTATGGGCGGAGACATTTTTGAGTTCTTAGATTACATCACGGCGAATATTCTATTACCGCTGGGTGGTATCTTTATCTCAATTTTTGCTGGCTGGGTGATCAAGCCAGAAATTTTGAAAGAAGAGTTCCAAATGTCAGATACAGCTTTCTCGATTGTATTATTGTTACTACGTTTTGTAGCACCAATCGGTATTTTATTAGTATTTGCCAATGCTATCGGTTTATTTTAAACATAAGCTTATTGCGTAAAATAAGCACAATATACTGATTGTTGTGCTTATCATGTATAACAGAATATAAGCAACTCCTTGAGTTGCTTTTTTTTGCTCTCGAAATAGAATATTGGAACGCTTACTTATTTTGATACTTTATCACTACAGGCAATGATCTTAACACTTTAAGTTAAAATGCATTGTATTATGACAATTCCACTAAATAACTGATCGAGCTTAGTTAGCGAATTCAACATTGAAGATCATCACTTCTGGATTATCAATTTTGCAAGCAGAATAAATGTTTGACGCAATATTTAATCACGCACTTAATAGAGTTAGTATTACAGAGAGGTGTTTAGTTTTTTGATAAATAATGGACTTCAAATAAACGAGTAGAACACTGCTATATATGAAGATTATTCAGTTAATCTATCAATTATTTCAAACATAAATACAAGCAATGATGCAACATGAAAGAATTTAAGGAAAATATATAATGGGATTTTTATCAAGTATCACTTCACTTTTTTCAAGCAACACTTCAGAAGCAACAACAACAGCCGAAGAGGCTGCAAGCGTAGCCTATAATGGCTTTATTATTACGCCTGCCCCCATAGCAGAGGGCGGACAATTTCGAGTAGCAGCGACGATCACCAAGGGTGAAGATGAAACATTACAAACGCATCAATTTATACGCTCTGATTTAGTAGGTAGTCGTGACGAATGTATTGAGATCACCATTAGAAAAGCAAAAATGACCGTTGATCAATTGGCAGACTCCCTATTCAATTAACTTATTTCTTCACATTGAAAATTAAAGTTTGAATGTTGAATGTAAATTATAAAAGAATTTCATCGCACCTTTTTAATTAAGATCTTGTTTTATTGAGGAGCTTATTTTATTAAATGAGCTCCTCGTTATCATCACTTAAATAATTTCAAATTATTTGTCATTGTCTCACTCACTTTATTAAACACGCGCAGTTCTTCCTGAGATAACCCTTGTAGCATCTGCTGTTTGATTTTTGCTTGTGCCTCAGAAAGTTGCGTAGCTAGCACTTCTCCATCTTCTGTCAGTGACAGGATCAAGCTACGCTTATCTTCGGGATTTGCTGTTTTAGTGATCCATTTATGCTCAATCATTTCTTTAATCAATCGCGCTATTTGTGATTTATCTTTGTCAAAAAAACACACAATATCGTGCGCGGTACAGGATTCATTTTTTTTAATAAAAGATAAACATTTTACATGCATCGAATTCAACCCAATTTCATTAGCTTTCAGTTCTGAACGCATCGCGAGACGATAGCAATGAACGATATTGAAAACAGCATCTGAACTAAAGTCATTTTTCATAGAGGGCACCTTTAAAGTTAGTTGACATTGTCAACTTAAATACATTATAGTAGACTTTATCAACTAAAGTAGGTTAATTCAAGGAAAACCCTATGCAACCTAAAAAGCCAAATAAGAATAAGCGATTAACGCATGTTTCACAGGTGATTGACCTTTCACCGCATTTACGTCGCATTGTTGTTACAGGTGATAGCCTTAACGATTTTCCGATTGACCAAGAAGGTTCCTATGTCAAAGTTGTAATAGAGAAAGAAGGTGAAGTCGTCATGCGTTCATATACGATTCGACTCTTTGACCAAGAAAAAAATGAACTATCTTTAGACTTTGTCATTAATCGTCATCAAGGTCCAGCGACTGACTGGGCTCAAAATGCGAAAATAGGTGATAGCGTTGGTATTGCAGGCCCAGGCCCAATGAAGATAACAAATTATGATCACCACAGTTATTTACTTGTGGGTGACTTAACCTCAATGAATGCATTAAATGGTTATATTCCAAAGTTCAAAAAAGAAGCCGATATTAAAGCCATTATCGCAGTGCCTAATCGTAAAGACATTATAAAAATGGATTATGATGATTTGCTTAACACACACTGGTTTATCGAGGATGAAGCCACAATAACATTAGAAGAAACGGTACTCGAGGCAGCGAAGAATATGGCAAAAGATAGTCATGTATTCCTAGGATTAGAAGCCAGAAGTATCCGCGCGCTACGTCCTGTTTTACAAGAAGAGATAGGCTTTGATCGCTTAAATATCTTTGCCGTGGGCTATTGGAAAAAAGGGGTTAATGCTGATCGTTTTGGAGCAGAAAAGCGTAATAATCCACTGTAATAAAAAGTTAGTTCACCGAAGACAATTTGATTAAATTAAAATATTAATGAGTTAAATAACAATAGTTTAGTAGTTTTGACTACCGGTCATAGATATTATTTTCCGTTTACTATGACTCATTTAGCTTTCATTATTTAAAATTTAAAATTTAGTATTAAAGAACAAGCACGCCTTTAAATCACAATTTCTAAAGGCTGTTGTTCTTAGATCTTTTTTGCCATCGTGAAACAATTCTCATTGAATAGTGCATATCTGCATAAATTATCCTGCATGCTAAATGATCAAAACTTGCTATAGCTTACAGAAACGACTGCCTTTAATTGCAACATCACTAGTAGCGATTAATATGTTATCTCTGTTTCACTCAAATTGCGTTTATTGTTGTTCATATAAGTTAGCCGATGTACTCGTCACTATTCAGATACAAAAAGTTTAACAAAAAAAAATTCTGTTAATCAACGAGTTAAATTACTTATTGAGTACGATATTCTGCAATATGCTGTGAAATGTTATTAATCATTATTTGGGGTATTTATGAAATTAGAATCACTTGCGTTACACCATGGTTATGAATCAGAAGCGACCACTAGAGCAGCAGCTGTGCCTATCTATCAAACCACTTCTTATACTTTTGATGATACCCAACACGGTGCTGATCTATTTGATTTAAAGGTACCAGGGAATATCTATACGCGCATAATGAACCCAACGACCGATGTATTAGAAAAGCGTGTAGCTGCAATGGAAGGCGGTATCGCGGCACTAGCAGTAGCATCCGGCATGTCAGCCATTACTTATGCTATTCAATGTATCTGTGAAGTTGGCACCAATATCATCAGTACCAGTCAACTTTACGGTGGGACTTACAATCTATTTGCTCATTCATTACCTAAACAAGGCATTGAAACCAGAATGGTTTCTTATGATGACTTTCAAGGGTTTGAAGATGCAATTGATGAAAATACGCGAGCTATCTTCTGTGAATCAATCGGTAATCCGGCCGGTAATATTGTTGATTTGCAAAAGCTAGCCGATATAGCGCATCGCCATGGATTACCATTAATTGTTGATAATACAGTAGCAACACCAGTGCTTTGTCGCCCTTTTGAGTTTGGTGCTGATATTGTAGTGCATTCTCTGACTAAATATATTGGCGGCCATGGTACCTCCATTGGTGGTGCAATCGTCGATTCAGGCAAATTTGACTGGGTTGCTAACAAACAACGTTTTGCCGTATTAAATGAGCCAGATCCTTCTTATCATGATGTGGTTTACACTGAAGCCTTTGGACCAGCTGCTTTTATAGGTCGTTGCCGCGTAGTACCTTTACGTAATACAGGCGCTGCTATCTCACCGATGAACTCATTCCAAATTATGCAGGGGCTAGAAACGCTGTGTTTACGTATGGAGAGACATTGTGAAAATGCAGAGAAACTTGCCACTTATTTAAGTAACCATGAAAAAGTCGCTTGGGTTAATTACGCCGCACTTGAAAGCAGTGCTTATTACCAAACTTGTCAAAAGATTTGTGGTGGTAAAGCTTCCGGTGTATTAAGTTTTGGCATTAAAGGTGGCGCTGAAGCTGGCGGTAAATTTATTGATGCACTACAAATGATTTTACGTCTTGTGAATATCGGCGATGCAAAATCTCTCGCTTGTCACCCTGCATCCACCACTCACCGTCAACTTAATGCTAATGAGCTAAAAGCGGCAGGTGTGAGTGAGGAATTAATCCGTATTTCAGTAGGGATTGAAAACATAGTTGATATCATTGCTGATGTAGAACAAGCATTAGCGAGCGTTTAAGCATTAATTAGCCAATACCCAGACAGTATAGAAATAATCATCACCTTCATTAAGGTGGTGATTATTTAGCTCAAGCAATTACTCAATCGCTTCTTGTTGTTGTTTTACAAGCTCAGAAACTCGGTCACTTGCCCAACTCTCTAGTCGCCAATTCTTAATAAAAGCACAATGCCCCCCTTTCTCTTGCAACTCTATGGTTAACCAAGGCGAGCTAAATAATTCATCCAATTGATCAGCAGGGATCATAGGATCATCTGCCGCAGCAATAATGGTTGTCGCAATCGCCAATTGACTAAGACTCTCACCCAATATTGAATAAGCATCGAAATATGCTTGAAGACTTTTAAATGGCGTATAACCTAATACAAAAAACTCATTCATTTGATCCAATGTTTTTAATTTTTTTAACTTATCGCCGTAATCAAAATGATCGTGATGTTGTAATTTTTTGAATAATGAATTTTTCCATCTTTTTACAAAATATTGCTCATACACAGGAAAACCCGTATTCAGCTTTTGCATCGTTGTTGTAGGATGTAATAATGGGCAAATGGCAATGGCTTGGTGCAAATTAATATGTTCAACCTTAGCGATATTCGCCACGCGTAAACAAAAATTACCGCCAAGCGAATAACCACACAAAACATTATGCCCCCCTCCAAATCGCTCGCAGAGATATTTAACAGCTTCCACTACTTCTTGCAAACGTGTTGAATTAGACAAATCTTTATTGAGGGACTGCGTACCACCATGATCGCGAAAATTTAAACGGAAAACATCATAACCATCATTTAATAATTTTTGACCATTGGAGAGTACATATAAAGACTCTGAGCACCCTTCCCAGCCATGTAAAATAATGGCGAGGCCTTTGCTAGTAACCTTAGTATGACTTTTTGTTAGAAAGCCCAGTAGTTTTACACCTTGAGGTGTTGTGATCACATGTCGTTCAGCCGTTTTTAATAATACAGAAGCACGTCTTTTCTCTAATAGCTTTCTCGGCCCAGTGCTGGACAAAATAGATTGTAAATGCTGATTGCTAAGCCCTTTGGCTGGTTTAAATTGACTCAATTTTTTTACCCATATATTTTCACAATAAAAGCGATATACATAAACAGATTTACCCTGATCACAGAAATCAGTAAACTAGCCGACATTATATTCAAATGGAATTGTTATTCATGCCAATACTTATTGCCGTCACCTTTTTATGGGCTTTTTCTTTTAGTTTAATTGGCGTTTACCTAGCCGGACAAGTCGATGCATGGTTTTCAGTGCTAATGCGAGTTGCGTTAGCGACAATAGTTTTTTTACCGTTTTTAAAACTACAACAAATCAGCATAAAAGTCGCGTTACAATTGATGGTCTGCGGTGCATTCCAACTCGGCATTATGTATGGCTTCTATTATCAATCTTTTTTATACCTTTCAGTCCCGGAAGTTTTACTGTTTACCGTAATGACCCCAATTTATATTACGCTACTGAATGACTTATTAGATCGAAGATTCAATGTCGGTTTTATTATTAGCGCATTATTAGCGGTTATTGGCGCGATTGCTATTCGTTATGAGGGTATTGATCAAGGATTCTTGAAAGGGTTATTAATAGTGCAAGGTGCCAATTTATGTTTTGCAACGGGGCAAGTTGGCTACAAACGTATTATTGCAAAAGAGCGTGAAGATTTGCCACAACGTACAGTCTTTGGATGGTTTTTCATTGGCGCATTAACCGTCGTGATCCCTTGTTATTTAGTACTTGGCGATCCCGATAAATTACCGACAACCACCCTACAATGGTCAATTTTGTTTTACTTAGGTATCGTCGCTTCTGGAATAGGTTACTTTGCTTGGAACAAAGGGGCAACGATGGTTAATATCGGTACATTAGCGGTGGCTAATAATTTATTAATTCCAGCAGGAATTATTGTCAATGTGTTATTTTGGAACCGAGATGCTGATATTTTAAGATTATCCATAGGTGCTGGCATTATCTTATTAGCATTGGCAGTCAATGATAAATTTAATCAGAAAATTCATAAATCTAAAGTAGAATGAATAATAGAATAGGTAAGAAGCATAACTAATAAAAAGGGTTAACCATCTCACGGACTATTTTATAAATGCTCACCATAAAAATAGTCCAACACCTCATTTTTCATGCCTACTCTCATAACTCGATAAAGTTAATAGATGAAAATTTGAAAATGTTTATTGCATAGACCAAACAACTGTATGTAATTCAAACGAATTTCGCCTATTAATGAACCACATTATTCAGCTATTACTCTACAACCTTCATTTAAATCAAATACATATCATATATCTATCTCTTTACAGGTTGATATATTGATCTATGATAACTTTCTTTAGTACACTCCTTTGCAAAAAATAATGCTTGTAACTCACTGTTTTAAAATATTAGTTGTTCTAAAAAACGAGCTGCTTTAAAAGACGAGTTTTGCATTAGATTGAATGTTTAAAGCATAACAAAGGTTTTGATATGAATAATATGAAGTTGTTTTATTTGGTTTTAGTGATCACAGGGTTATTTTGTACCGTGGTAGAAACGCTCACTTCACTACAACATAAATCACCTTCTTTGTTTTTACCTGTTGCGATTCTACTGTTTTTTACGGGGATCATTGGCGTATTTAATATTAAGCGAGAAGAGAAAAAAGCAAGGGTCGTTAAATCTGCAAAATAACAGCATCTGAATCGGAATACCTGCTCAAAATCAAAATAACCGACTCAAAATAACAACGTCAACAATCAGAATAGCTATCTTAAAAAATAACGATCAGGTGTCAGCTCAGCGACACCTTGTTTTGCTAATGGGTAAAACTCACGGTATTGTTTTGATTACTTTAGCGGGATTACCACCAATCACAACATTGTCAGGAAAAGACTTTGTTACTACAGCTCCTGACGCAACTACTACATTATGACCTAATGTTACACCTGGATTTATTGTCGCGTGCCCGCCTATCCAGCAGTTATCACCAATCTTTATTGGCTTTGCAAACTCGATTCCACTTACTCGCTCGATAGGGTCAATAGGATGACAAGCAGTATAAATACCGACTTGTGGTCCAAGCATGCAATTGTCACCAATAATAACTTCCGCACAATCCAATATCACACAGGCAAAATTAGCATAAAAATTTTCACCCACTTTAATGTTTTGACCATAATCACAATTAAAATGTGGCTCTATAGCAATGTTTTTACCCGTACGTCCAAATAACCCTTTTAGCAGTCTTTCTCTTTCTGCTTTTTGGTCTCGATTAGTCGCATTATATTTAGCGGTAACCTCCCTCACATTGGCACGAATCTGTGACAAGTTCTGATCACTTGGGTCATAAACTTCACCCGCCAGCATTTTATTTAGTTCATTCATTTTAATGTCCAACTTATGTTCGAAACGTATTATCTAATACTTATGCAGAAACTTATTTATACATTCCCTAGATTTGTTTAATAAACTCACGTCCTAGATTCTCACAATAAGTGCAATGTATCAGGATGTTGAATATAAACTATTTATTTCATCTTACATTAACCGTGAATTTAATAAGTCATTTAATTTCAAATAGGCGATGGTTTTAGCGATCAGTATAATAATGGTTATACATTATTTATGTTTTAGGTCGGTTTTTTTCTGTAGTTTTAAGTAAAAGTATATTAAGAAGTGACGTTAATTAAATAGCTGATAAACATTGAGCCTATACAGCTTTTCTTTTTACATCTTATAACCTTTGTTTCCCGTACCTTTACAATCAAAAAGGGACGGGAAAAATGCTATTCCCCCGCTCCTCTGATCGATTGCTCGCTGTTCTCAACAAGTATCGCAGTAGCGGTGTTTTTCAATAGCTCCCACTCGAGATCTTCAACAAAAACCCCTTTATTCCAAGCAGTATTTTGAACTCCACTGAGGTTTTTAGCATCTATATGCTTGCTATAACCCGAGGATAAATTGGCGATATCAAAATCATTAACCGATAGTTCAATGGTCATATCGTTTAACCCATTAACCTCTCGTTGCAGCATTTCTGCTAAAAATAACTCAGGTAACACACAACCTCTGTTCAAAATGTATAGGGTGTGTTTAGGGCTACTTCCATTATCCCATTGTGCTTTACAAGCAATACCTTTACCGGCCAACATCAATAATTCACTATAGGCCAACCAGCGATTGTGGCAGTTTTTTAACGACAGTTTTAAATGCTTATTAGCAATCATTTGTTCAAGTGCATAATCAATAATCACCGGTAAATGGCAAGCGACACTACTGCCATGCAGATCGGCTATTAAATGCCCATCAGTGACCTTAATATCAACGGGTTCATCTCTCTCTAAAGAGATAAACTGAGTAGCATTATTAAAATGCTTTACCCCATGCAAACCCACCATTTGTAGATCAGCCACCATATTTGCAATCAAATCAGCTTCACCACACACACGTCGCATACCCAGGAAAGCCTTATTCGTCACTGTAATTAATTCATTGTGTGTAACAATCATTTACTGCTCTCCTGTACTGCAATTATTGATTTATCTACTGCCGCATCTGTACTTTTATCAACGACTGCTTGCTGAGGTAACACTGGGAATAACCACTCACCATCATGGATCTCATTCAACAAAGGTGCACCTTGAAAGAAGCTAACCCTTACCCAACGATCTGAACGGGGGTCAAATTTAGTCGCCCCAAAAAAAGATAACTTACAGCGTAATAAATGCATTGGTAACGATTGTTTATGCAGCACATTCATTTGAATATCGCCCATTACTTTATTACCTAATGTCCATACTCGACGTGCAATGGCTCTATATTGTGGCTTTTGTAATAGAAACTCAGCCAAGGACATTTCTGGAGAGTAAGCTAATAAAGCATAATATAAACGATATACCTGACGACCAATGTCTAGCGGTAATTCTCGCTCCTCACCTATCTCTTCACCGCGAATACCTAAACGTGGTTCTTCCTTATCCTGCGAGCGATACCAAAACCAATAATTGTTTTCTGATTTGCTAAAATCAGTTTCAATAGCCCAGCGGTATTTGTCATTTAACAGTAATAATAAATCGTTAACTTTTTTACCCTTTGCAAGGTTTAAACTTTCATGTGTATTGACTTGATCTTGAAAGGCATCAACTAATTCTGGATAAATTTCCATTAAACAAGAAATTAAGATTTCTTGTGTTTCTACACTTAAGTCTTCAGTTGCATTCAGCAAGTCACGCCAAGTGTTACTGGCAGAAATTAAATCTTTTAATTGACCGTTAAAACGCTGTAACTCATTAACTGAACAATGATTTAACTGATCTTGATTTTGATTCTGCGTATTCACTTGTTGTAAATGACACACCGCTTTATTAAGTAAAAATAGCAATGCTTGATGCTTTTCAGAACCCGCAGGACAGTCTAGTACTAATGTTAATGCCGCTTCACGATTAGACATCCATTGGTCAACAATACAGGGATGATTAATTAAATAAGGTGCCATGCCTAAACCAGTCGCATTGCCCACACCAAGATAACGTTTTAGGTCATTACTTAAAGGAGACGCTTTTTCACCACCCTTCTGCTTTGCTAGGTAATCAATCCAATCTAAACTGAATTCACGTAACAAATATACCGCGCACATTTGAGCACTAAAGGATTGTTTAAAATCAGGGTTGTTCTCTAATATTTTAAAATCAGCAATACCAAATTTACCATTACCGTAAACAGCCGTAGTACGAAGAATATACCCCACATCAACCAGTTCATCGGAGGTCGGTTGCTTACCCTGAGCTAAATGAGAAACAATATGTTCAAACACACGCACACTTTTATTTGCTCTTGCTAATACCAGTACATTAGTTGGATTTCTACCAGCTTCTTGTAAAGGTACATTGGCTTGCAACTGAGCTAATAACTGTTCTGATACGTCTCCATAAACAAGCGCAAAGGTAACGTCCCATTTTTCAGCGATAACACGATCATTACGTTCATCGTCTTCTATTTCATTACAAAAAACGACTAGATGATAAACATGATTAGGTGTCTTAAGTTTATAAATAACATGCCCAAAACCCTGTGGCGATAGTTGCCAGAGATCCTTAGTGACTTGCCATTTCTGTTGTGCCATTTTACGAATTAAAGTACGAACAAAGCTTATTCTATTGGAATGCATAGCACCCAATCTTTGTGGTGCCATAACAACTTCTGGACGACGCATATTGACGTCATTATTTGTTAAACGATGTGCTTCCATACTGCTCACCACCTTTCAGTGTTAATGGTTTATATTTGGGCGCGATTTTAGCGCCCTTCTTGCTTAAATTCTTTATTACGACCTTTAGAAACCCTGTTCTTTTGCCATTTTCATCGCAATTTGAGGTGCATTCCACAAAGATGGTAATAAGATAATCGACACTGGCACAGCAGTTATAATGATGAAGGACTGCAGTGCAGATATTCCCCCTGACCCGATAGATATTAAGATCAATGCAGTCAAGCCCATCATTGCTCCCCAAAATATACGGATCATTGCATTTGGTTCAGTTTCGCCACTGATCACAACACTGATGGTATAGGTCATCGAGTCGCCGGTGGTGACAATGAAAATAGTAGTTAATATCAAAAATAGAATCGAGATCAGCATCGGAAACGGTAGTTGAGTCGTTACAGCTAATAAAGCGCCCGGTAAGTTAAAGCCCTCAAATGCTTTACTCACACTACCAGGTTCTGCTATTTCAAATGCTAACCCTGAACCACCCACTACGGTGAACCAAAAACATGTCACCAACGGCGCTATAATACTGATCGTGCACACTAGCTGACGAATACTTCTGCCGCGAGAGATACGGGCAATGAATATCGCCATCATTGGGCCATAACCCAGGAACCATCCCCAAAAGAATACAGTCCACCAGCTTAGCCAACCTTCATCACCACGGAATGTTGCCATCGGAATAAAGTTATTAACTAGACCACCAACGCCTTGAATATAACCATTGATGATAAAATTGGTTGGACCAAAAATTAAAATATAAATCATTAACGCAGAAGCTAAGATCACGTTATAACGGCTTAACATTTGCATTCCACGGTTGAGACCACTTAATGCAGATAACGTATATAAAACAATGGCAAACATGATAATTACAAGCTGAGTTGTAAAACCATCAGGGATCTCAAACAATACGTTTAATGCATAGCTAACTTGTAAGCCTAGGAAGCCAATAGGCCCAATAGTGCCGGCGGCAACGGCGACGATACAACACGCATCAATCAATGCACCGGTATGGCCTTTCAGTGCTCGATCACCAAGTACAGGATAAAGCAGAATACGTGGTTTTAATGGTAAGCCTTTATTGTAATGCAGGTGCATCACAACAATAGACGTTAAACTTCCGACGATAGCCCAAGCAAGGAATCCCCAGTGCATAAATGATTGTGATAATGCATTAAACGCCATTTGTTGCACATCTTCTGACGCCCCATAGATAGGAGGAGGACTAACAAAATGAGCAATTGGCTCTGCAGCCGCCCAAAAAACACCACCACCGGCCAACAAAGTACAAAAGATAATTGCCATCCAACGGAAACCGTCCATTTCAGGTTTATCAATACCACCCAAAATAACTTTACCGGTACGACCAGCGGCTAAAGCAAGACCAATTAAAAAAGTCAGTAACAACAACACTTGCCAATAAGGACCAAATACATTAACTGCCCATGAAAACCCCGTGTTGACTACACTGGCCAACAGTTCGCCATCGTATAAAGCCAGTAATACAAACAAACAAATAAAACCGCCGCTGTACCAAAAAGTAGGATTACCTAACGCTAACTTGGCAGCCGTCGAGCTATTATCTTTGTTCGAACTTGCATCGGATTGTTGCTTCCCATCAGCTAATTTATTACTTGCAACAAGCGAATTATCGATACCTGTAACTTTCATAGTATTAGTTAAATCAGTCATATCTGACTCCTAAAAAGTTTGTCTTGCTAATTTATTAATTAAGCCGTCTATTTGTGCACAAAACAAAACTATCGATTAAAGTCACTAATTGTTCTAAATCTTTGTTCTAAAGCTAGAATAGAGAGTTAAAATTATTAATTAGTTACGATAAATAGCTTCACTCAAATCGCTTTTACAAGCGTATGGACAGTTAATTTGTAAACTTGCTTTCACTGCATGCATCAAAGGAGAAACACAATTGGTCACTATCTTCAGGGGGCACTTTTGAAATACACCAGATGCCCAATTGCTCATCACCATTGATACATACTTTATTTACCACCTAAGCAATAATTTTATATTGAGAAGATGACTCCATGTGTGGGGTACTTTGTTGTGAGATTGGTGTAAGTCCTTTTTCTAAGAAGTTGCACCAATTACCACCAAGTATTAACCCAGCCTCAGATTCTTTGAACCCATGACTTATTAATCCGTTATAAATATTTTCCATACCAGCACTACCGCAGAACCAAGGTAACGAATCAGGCCACCCGGCATTACCAGCAGAACCTTCACCGTAATCCATGTCTTTTGACCAACGTCCATTTCGCATCCATTGCAATACACTTTGTGGTTGATTTAGACATAAATCACTGCCGATGCTTAAGTGCTCAACCCCGACCATATCCGCTGTTTTGGCGACCATTTGGCAAAATTGTTGCAATGTACATTGGCTGCCATTTGGTAAATGGAAGGGATACAAACTAAAACCTAACAAACCACCATTTTCAGCTAATGCTTTAATCACGGTATCTGACTTGTTACGTAAAGCATCGTAAGCAAAACTAGGGTTTGCATGACTAATGCAAATCGGACGAGAAGATAGTTCAATCGCTTCCAGCGTAGAACGCTCCGCACTGTGTGACATATCAATAATCATTCCAACACGATTCATCTCTTCTATCGCTTGTTTCCCAAAGCGCGTAATGCCTGTATCGTTCTTCTCATAACATCCCGTCGCCAATAAACTTTGGTTGTTATAAGTAAGTTGCATAATCAGCAAACCTTGTTGGCGCATTACTTCAATCAAACCTATCTCATCATCAATAGAGGAGCAGTTTTGCGCGCCAAAGAAGATACCGACCTTGCCCTGAGCCTTGGCAGCTTTAATGTCTGCCAAAGAGTGGATCGGCATAATTAAATCTGCATTTTGCTCAAACCGTAAATTCCACTCAGCAAAACGACTTAAGGTTTCGCGTGCATTTTCGTGATAAACCAAAGTAGCGTGTACCGCTGTGATACCACTTGCTTGAAGCGTTTGAAAATACTCTCTGCTCCAATTGCAATACTGCAATCCATCAATCACAATTTGTTTTTGATACATAATATTTCCTTACTTTCACTCTTTGTTAATTTGAACTGAGCACTAATCCGTTGTTCAGCTATATCTAACTGACCTTAATAAGGACGTTGATAAGTTGTTTTAACCACGGTGTAGAACTCTTTCGCATATTGACCTTGCTCTCTTGGACCGAAACTAGACTCTTTACGTCCGCCAAATGGTACGTGATAATCTGTTCCTGCCGTTGCTAGGTTAACCATTACACAGCCTGTTTGAGCTTGTTCTTTGAACATTGCACTGTTACGTAAACTCTGAGTAATGATGCCGCCTGTCAGACCAAAACGAGTGTCATTAACCGTTGCAATACCTTCTTCTAAATCGGCAACACGGATCACACTCGCCATTGGAGCAAACACTTCTTCTTGATTAACTTCCCAGCTATTTTTTGTATCTAACAATAAAGTCGGAGACATGTAATAACCTTCATGTTCAAGATTTAGTCGCTCTCCACCAAACCCTACTTCAGCACCGCTAGTGGTTGCTTTGTTTAGCCATGCAAAGTTTGACTCAAGTTGTTTCGAATCAACTACTGGTCCCATGAAAACGCCTTCTTTTAATGCATGGCCGACGGTTAGTTCACTCATACGTTTGATTAATGCTTCCACGTAAACATCGTGTACTTTATCCATAACCACTAAACGTGATGATGCCGTACATTTTTGACCTGAACCTGAAAATGAGCCGGCGATAGTTGCTTCAACAGCAATTTGAATATCTGCATCATCTGCAATTAATAGTGCATTTTTACTGCCCATCTCTAATTGGCTGCGAATGAAGTTTGGCGCCGTTGCCGCGGCTACTTTACGACCAGTATCCACTGAACCGGTAAAACTCACGCCATTAATCTCTTTACTGTGAATCAAGGCATCACCAACTTCAGAACCACTACCTAAAACAAGGTTAAAGGTGCCTGCCGGTAAACCTTGGCGAGAAATAATTTCAGTTAATGCAACAGCACTAGCAGGTGTTAAATTCGCAGGTTTCCAAATCACACTATTACCAAACGCAAGTGCAGGTGCTATTTTCCAAGCGGCAGTAGCTGTTGGAAAATTCCAAGGAGAGATAATCGCAATCACGCCCACTGCTTCACGCGTGACATCAACAGAAACACCTGGTCTCACTGAATCTGCGTTATCACCAATTTGACGTAATACTTCAGCGGCAAAATATTGGAAAAATTGACCTGCACGGTAAATCTCACCTCTTCCCTCTAAAAAAGGCTTACCTTCTTCACTAGATAATAAACGCCCTAGCTCATCACAACGCGCAATCAGTTCATCACCAATCGCTTGTAATACTGACTGTTTACGCTCAAGAGGTGTTTTTTCCCATTCTGGTTGCGCTTGTTTTGCTGCAGCAATCGCTTGTGTTACTTGTGCTGAACTTGCTTGAGCAAAATGACCTAGTGTTTGACTAATGTCAGACGGGTTAATATTAGCAACTGTGCTTACACCCGCTTGCCATTCTCCAGCAATATAAAGAGACTTTTCTGCTTGAATATTTTGTGCTTGAGCTGTCATGTTTATTTCCTTTTGTATTCGTTAGCGATGATGTTTTTTACATTTATTAACAAACTAGCGCTGTATTCTTTAATAGATAATTTTTAATAAACATTTACTAATAGATAACTGCTAATAAACATTTACTAATAAATAGTTACTGTTCAGATTGAACCGATGCATAGACGACTAATTCAACTAGCATCTCTTCTCTCGCGAGCCCTGCAACAACCACTGCTGCACGGTTTGGATAAGGAGCCTTAAAATACTCGGCATAAATATCATTAACTGTTTTTAGGTATGCACGATCGGTGACGTAAATTAACACCTGAACCACTGAATCTAAAGATTCTCCTGCCGACTCTAAGGTATGTGCTAGGTTTTCAAGCGTTTGACGTGTTTGTGCTTCGATCCCACCGGGTACAACAACACCACTTTGATCAATAGGTATTTGTGCGGTATATAAAGTGCCATTATTGACAATAGCCCATTCAAGTGGAGCTTTTGACGCAAAAAGCGCTGTTTTAACTGCATATTTGTTGTTCTTAACTGTTACGCTTTGATTCATTTTTTGGCTCTCCTTATAAAGTGAAAATATACTAACCGTTGACTATTGATAAATATAACGGTAAATTTTATAAAAGTGATAAGTAAAACTTATCACTTTGAGAGTTAATGCAATGTAGCAGACAGTTTGTAATGCTGTTGTCCGCGATAAATTGCTATTGATAAATAAAAAGCAGCAAATCTTGAATATGTGCGATCAGGAATAAACCATGAGCTTTAAAATCCAACAATTAAAACATTTTATTTTAGTCGTCGAGTCAGGAGGATTTCGCGCTGCAGCGGAACTTGCAAATCGATCACAAGCTGCACTTTCAACGTCAATAAAGGAGCTGGAGCGTATTCTAGGGCAGTCTCTTTTTGAAGCAGGTAACAAATCAACATTAACTCCTTATGGAGAAATATGCTTACCAAGAATTAAACAATTTATCAATGTTTACAATACGTTAGAATATGATTTAAAGGCTACAGCAGCGGGAAAAAAAGGCAAAGTTAGAATTGCCAGTGTACCCTCCGTGGCCGCCAAATTGATTCCGAGTGTGCTAGGTGCGTTTTATGAAAAATATCCTAACGTAGAGGTCAGTTTAATTGATGATAATGCGGCAGGTGTAGAGGCTCGTTTACTCTCTGGAGAGGTTGATTTAGCATTAGGTAATTGTTCTTATATTGACGAGCAAAAGATTGCATTTACCCCTTTAATTTCTGATCCAATTGGGGTGGTATGCCTAAAAGATAATCCATTAGCAGCACAGACTAAAGGTATAGAATGGCAAGCATTGTTAGATCAACCTTTCATTCGAAATGGGACCTGTGTCTTACTTGACCCAACTCCCGCACGGCTACTCAGTGAAAAAGCGATTTGCTCCGTCGAAAATATCACCTCTTTATTTTCGGTATTAGAACTGGGCATAGGCGTAACAACATTACCTAAATTAGCTTTTCCAACACATTCCACACACTTAACTTGGATTCCGCTGATTAATCCACTCATTGAACGACAAATTGGCATTTTCCGTTTAATTGATAAAATAATGTACCCTCAAGCGCTAGCGTTTCATGATCTGTGTATTCAGTATCTTACTAATTCAAAGTAAAATATGAACTCATAAGTTATGAATATGAGTTCATTTAAAGTACTTTAACATATAATTGAGAGGGCTATTTGAAGGAGCATGTGAGTTTAATAGTTGGCGGATTGAACATTGAAGATGCTGTTATTTAACATTTAATAACAGCATCTTCACTTGAAAGGCACCCATAAAAAGTGCCTTCAAATCACCGTTATGCACTAAAACGAGAGGTGAAATTACAACTCATTTAAATACTCATAAAAACCGGCTTCCTCCGCATAATCGTAAGCTGTTTTTCCTTCATTATTTTTTTGTTTTATATTCGTCCATGGTTGCTCCATTAACATCTCAAAAATACGACGGTTATCGTGCTTATTTTTAAATAAGAATATCAATGGACTATCTCCAGTTTCATTTGCATTAATGACCTGTGCA
Organism: Vibrio sp. 2-Bac 85; assembly: GCF_037546705.1. Classification (NCBI taxonomy): domain Bacteria; kingdom Pseudomonadati; phylum Pseudomonadota; class Gammaproteobacteria; order Vibrionales; family Vibrionaceae; genus Vibrio; species Vibrio sp. 2-Bac 85. The sequence goes on from NZ_JALAAB010000015.1 coordinate 68,474, forward strand.
TTATAATACGCAGGTTGCTGTAATAATAATGCAACCATATCTGCGTGATTGCCTTCTATAGCTGAGTGTAAAGCCGTCGATTTAGTTGAATTCGATGCTAATAAAGGATCCATATATTTTTGTTTAAGCAAAAATTTCACAATATTCATATGTCCACGAAAAGCAGCAGTATGAATCGGTGCGTAATAAGATTGTTTTTGTAAGTCTGCGCCATGCTCTGCTAAAAAAGTTAAGACTTCTAATTGATTATTTTTAGCAGCAAGGTAAGCCCCAGTGACTCCCAGATTGGCATCAAAATTAATATTGAAACCTTGACCGATTAAATATTTCACCATGCCTAACTGCCCTTCCGCAGAGGCCTCAGATAATAATGAAGAGCTATCATCGTTAGGGCTAAGTTGGTATATATTAGTCATTTTATTCACTTCACGTTTAAACTGCATTAGGTTACCGGCTTTAATCGCATCATAAGCAGCAAAACCTCCTTTTGCATTAAACCTTTCAAATATCTCAATCACTTGTTTATTGTTTTTATGCGAGGCCCATTCCCATGCGCTACTTCCCGCATAATCTTCTGCCCATAGTTCAGCGTCATTTTCTAATAACAAGCTAACCATCTCTGTTTGATTATTTTTAGCCGCATAAATTAATGGCGACAATAAATTGGTTGCTATACGTGCATTAACATCAGCCCCCTCTCCGATCAAATAGTTGGCAATGTTGATATAATTTCCTGCTTTATTTTTTCTATTACCAGATACCGAACTTAATAATGGCGTTTTAGTCTCCGTTCGTACTTTAATATCAGCACCGTTATCAACTAATAAGCGTAATATTTCTAAAGACCCGTCTTGTGCCGCTTGGTGTGCCGCTGACCAGTTTTTATAGTGTTCATTAATATCTGCCGTTTCCTGCAACACTTTTTTTATACGCTTCATATCTTTAGCATTAACTGCTGTTACGAGTTCTGAATAATCATCGCTTAATACCGTGTAGTCTTGTTGTTCAACTATTTGTTGGGTAATTGCATTTCTTAACACTTTATTTTGCAACTCTAGAAAAACTCGATCTCCTCCTTTTTGTAGGCTATCGTAAATATTTAAAGTCTCTTGGAAATACAACTCATCGCTAAATTCTTGATTTGTACTGTAACGATTATAAAAGGTTGAGAATGCAGGCAATATTTGACCATGAATGACATTATTGATTTGTGTATGTGTCATGCCTTGACCTTGATGCGCTAAGAGAAACAGTTCATTGGCATGATAAGCAGGCTGAAAGTAAGAAAGATAGGTTTTATAACGATCACTTTTTGCTTGCGATAAAAGCTGCAGAATATTGAATCCTACTAATTTATGCCCTTCATTTAAATAACTTGTTAATTGTTTTTTGAGGCCCTCAAAACTATCTTCAAATAGAAAGTTAATCTCCTTTTCGCCCTCTCCTTCAAGCGACAGATCCTCTTGGACCCGCCAATTTAACTGTTTAGTTTTTGATAATATATACCAGATCTCCGGTTCGATAACGAACTGCTCAAAACCGTTGTCGTTAAAGCGTATTATTTTTGCATAATGTAAATTATTGATTAAATCCTTATTCTGGCTCACTAACAATACATATTCAGCAGTTAAAGGTATTGTTTTCCAAGTAATGAAACCAATGTTGTAAGTATTATCTTTGTTTCTATTTAAATAAACTTTCCCTTCTTCATTATCTTCAGCATAAATATCACTTGGCCAATGATTAATGGTTTGTGAATGAAGTTGATTAAATTTATTTTCACTAACAAAAAAGCCGACTTTTTGATCCTTCTGTGCATAGCGACTAGTACTGACATCGCTATTGCTTACTTCGTGCAATACTTCCCTAGCATGTTCATTGCTTGTAGAAGATGAAGGATTAGTCGCACAGCTCAATACACTGAATGCCATAACCAATGTCGTTGTATATTTTATGATCTGTTTTTTTATCATGATGCCATCCTTGGTAAATTAGATTGATAACAATATAATAACAATACGCATTAATAATACCAGTTCCATGACATTACTGATTGGCTAGGCAGAGATGATAAAACAATAAAATACTATCCCTCAATATGCCTCAATAAATCATTAAAGACTTAAACGTTAGTTACACCGCTAAAAACATGATTAAACAAAACGTACCTCAGCTGAAGATATGCAAATAACGTTTGCATAACACATTTGCTAACGAACATCGGTTTAAGCTGCCACATACAAAAAAGCATCTCATACAATTTTATTTGCTTAAGATCCTAAATTTACAAAAGACAAACTCCCTAAGCGAGTAGATGCAGAAGTTAGCTCAGGTCACTTACCTGCTGAAATGTACGATAACTTCATAGGCGCTTACGCTTTTTCAGATTGGAATACAGACAAAAATGAATTTATAACCAGCTAAACTCAAAATTGAGTATTCTAGAAATAGCCCAATCAAAATGTAAATACCACCATAAAACGACTTAATTTTGAATTCGCTAATTCAATGTGGGGAGGAGTAAAAGAGGCTTCATTATGCATTCAATCAAATAGACTATTTTCATGATTTTTAAAGCAGAATTGATATGTTTTAAGTAATAAAATAATCAGCTATTGAGTGGTATTGGATGGTATTGCTATAAGCAGAAACGAAAAAGGCTTCTCAATGAGAAGCCTTTTTCTTAATGTGGCGGAGGAGGAGAGATTTGAACTCTCGGAGAGCTATTAACCCTCGCTGGTTTTCAAGACCAGTGCATTCAGCCGCTCTGCCACCCCTCCGCAGAACGAGGCGTATAGTATAGAAATTGAGATAAAAACCAAGTACTTTTTATAAATATCGACAAATTTTAATTTTTTTTAAAAAAATGAGTAAAGATTAAACAAAGCATATTGATTACTCATGGGTATATACCCATGAGACTTCAAAGTGCGAAGCCAACAAGGAAAATTAGTGACAAATGGTAGGCATACAATTTAACTTTAGAAAGATTAACTTCTTGGCGCTTCTATCGCTAAAATGATTAAAAGGTCCCATTCTTTTATGGTTATTTTATTTGTTCTACGAGGCACCTACGTAAATACCGATTCAGTGTTGCAATAATCACAAAGGGAAATCATTACCCCATATTGTTCTGATATCTGAACGCGTGCCAGAGAAAGCATTATGAAGTAATATAGGTATATGTCATGATCAACTTATAAAATAAAAAAGGGTTAAATTCCATGAAATTAGTGGCTTCAGATTACGATAAAACCTTCCATCGACACGATCAACAAGATTTAGAAACCAACATGGATGCGGTAGCTAAGTGGCGAAATAATGGCAATATTTTTGCTATTAGCACAGGTCGAGATGTTGCGAGTATGCTCAACGAAAAAAGAATGAGAAATATAGAGTATGACTACATTGTTTCTCTGAATGGCTCATTTGTTGTTGATATAGACAACAATGTATTGTTTAAGCAACCTTTAGAAAATACATTAGCCAGAGATTTAGTGGCGATGTTAAGAGAAAAAATGGGCGATGAAATTAACATCTCCAATGGCTTTGATGGTTTCAATATGACGCATAAAAGTGCCAGCCTCACCAACGCAGTGTCCAAAGAAATATTCGATAGAAATTCAACAATATATACAAAAACCATGCAAGCTGCGCTAGATGACGATGTGCTATTAATTGGTTGTTTAAATGATAATTTTGAACAGGCAGAACAACTCAAAAAAGAAATCCTACTCAAATATGAAAACCAAGTAGAAGTTTTTCTTAATTTAAATTACATAAACATAGTGCCTAAAGGTATCAGTAAAGCCACCGGAGTTGCTGTTCTCATAGAGCATGCCGGTATAGATGAGCAGTTTGTATCTGTTATAGGGGATGATTTAAACGACATTCCGATGATAGAAAGATACAAGGGTTATACGGTAAATAATGCAAGAGATGATGTGAAAGCAGCCTCTGTAAAATCATATAACAGTGTTGCAGAATTAATTGAAGACGTTTATTAAATAATAAAACTATATAGCTTAGAGATAGGCTAGTTTAGAGCTAGTTGAGTTTAGAAATAGATGATTAATGGGGTCACAATAATTCATGTGTTCCCATTATTTTTCAATGATAATACGATTTATATGCGGCTAGACTGTAATACCTAGACTGCGTCATAACAAACTACCTCTGAGTTTATAAAACTATTTCACTAAAAGGTAGGTTGATTATGGTTATTGATTGAGATTAATGCCGGCTAATTATTAGTGGTCTTAATTCAGTCAATAAAAACTAATTACATCGCATTTTTACGTTTATCAATGATCTGTTGAGCATGGGTAACCACAGATTCCATAGACAATTCAGTCGCTAGGTATCTAATACGGTAAAGTGAAATGAGAGGTAAATCTTCAATAGGCTGTTCTAGCAATGCTTTAAGTTGATTTTTATCACTGTTTGGATTGCTATCTTGGTTGTTTAAACCCGACATATATAGTTGGTTCCTTATCTTATTAAAATAGTGCCTGTAAGGGCTTTGTGATAGTGTCCTTTAAAATCGCGTAAAGCGCAATATTAATAATACGGCAGTTTTTATATTTTTAATGTCCAGTGCTGTTTTACAGCAAAATAAAAAGTCATCGATTGACAGAATCAACAAAAAATCAGATGGCTAACGTTGCATAAATTCTAACGCTTACTTAAAGTTAATGAATTCAACAGTTTTTTATAAGCTATTGTATCAAATAGCAATGTACTAAATAGCTGGACAAAAACTATTGATATATTCAGTGAATACACTTCATTATTTCAACGTCTCGACTATAACTAAATACGCTAGTTTCTATTAACACATAATATTTTGTTGTGTTTTTCTGTAATTATTAATCATTTTCAATAATTAAAGCTTATCAACAATAAACGCATTTATATTTTTTGTTGAAGCTAAACGTATCGCTTTTGCCTTCGCATAATCAGCATCGTTGTCCCATGCTAGCGCTGCTTCACGACTTGGGAACTGTATAATTACTTTCATTGCAGTCTCAGCCCCGTGTAATCTAAGCGCATCATTACTTGCAACAATAATCTCACCGCCATGTTTAGCGACAGTACTCCCGGTTATATGGTTTGAACCAGGATTATATTGCGCATATTGTACAGAGTCGGCGATATCGTAAGTAATAACAAAATAAGCTGTCATGTTTCAATTCCTTGAATATATTGAAAATTTAGATAAACCTTCTAATTAAATGATGAAGGCTGGAACCGTAAAAGTTTGGCCTTATCGCTATTTGACCTTATAGACAAGGTATTAACCTGCGAACTTGGGACTATTACGTCAATCTGCATATGATAAATATTATCTTAGAAAAGAAAATGATTTAACTCTCCAATCATTGTGGGAAAATAGTTCCATAATTTAAAATCTAATTTTATAAATATATCCACGTTCAGCCAACCCGAACCTCATATTAAATTGAGAATTAGAAATCGAGAATTAGAAATCGAGCATTAGAAAATCGAGAATGAGACAGCCATAAACTTTTTAAAGCCAAAGATCGGCAGTAAAATAGGGAGAAAAATAATAAGCAAAACCAGTAACGAAGTGAAACAAACTTCCCCCGCTACTCTCTGCAAAATATTCGAAAAAAGGTTAATGCTAAGTTCCGTTTACATATTCTTTTTGCGCATGAGCCTTGATGTGATTGCATATATGAAAGCACTTTGTAAGAGCAAAGAGAATGCCATTGAGAACTCATACCAATCATAATAAAAAGTTGGAGCGTTGTTGCCCAATACACCTGTCGCTTCAATGATTTTAAGCGGCCAAACACAATATAAGTTTGATAGTTCACCATCCAAAACCATCAATAAAAATAACGTCATAACTGAAAAAACAAATGAAATTGTAAAGACCTTCACTAGCAACACCCCATATTAGCTCGAACAGAAAACAGATTATTAGGCAGAAGAATCCATGATTATAATGGATAGATAAAGCAATCTAATCTATTTTAATTTGATATCACAATAGCAATTTTGATTAACTAATCAAGAAGTTAACAAGCAGAATAAAACCTTAATCATATGTACAAGTAGAAAATTTGATTAACTACAAAAATATGAAGTCACAGGAGTACTGTGCGTAGATATATTTAAACTGAAAGTTGGGAGAAAGAAGTTATGGGTAGCTAGCATTTGTTGGCGGCGATGTTTAAATGATTGACCAGTTTATTTATCTCTACAACACAAATAAGCACGTCGAACATAATGAGAGATAAAGTGATAATAAGGTGTATGTATCGCAAGTGATGCTTAGAGAAGAATTAAAAAAGCAAAACGCAAGACTTGATCGTGTTTCGTGAGATAGTTCGTCTACGCTCATCCAGTCAACTTTATTCTTATCAACAGTGTTTTCGCCCTGTCAGCGACGGTAACTGTCAGCTCCTTCGCCATGTACAAGGCTTTCCCCTGCTCAGACTACTATGGGCTGATCTGACTTCCAAAAGATCTTCGTTTGCCTTGCTTTTCACTCAACTTCCCTACCACCTTCCTTGTGGAATACCTTTGGATCTCTCAAGTTCTCAATGCATCTCTACATACATGCCACGGCTTGAAAACTCCGCTGACTCGCCACAATCTCACCACTGCGATTGCTTTGCTTGGACTTCGATGGCGTTGCAAACCTCGTCAGTCAGATCTAATATTTATCGGAGCGATACCAGCACTTCAGGGACACGTCCCCCCTATGGCCTATATGATTCTCTGTGTACGCTTCACCTTTCTTGTTCATCTGGAGCGATAAATCGCAGATAAGTGATACACGAATCACAGACTCCGCCAAAGGCGCAACACTCGATACAGGTGGTTGGTTAAACCTTACCTGACAGGGACTTACACCCTGCAAGTCGCATCAAGCTTAGCTTGACTCACCAACGCCGCACTAAGCGGGCTAAAATGGTTGGCTATACTTGTTGAGGCACGAAAAAAGCCAACTTTTTTGTTCCCTTTAATTGCCTTGTTATGTTTTTTATACCATAATCCAATATATATTGGTACTAACTAAAAGGTTTTAATTATGGCTAAAAATACGAGCGTTACTTTAGGTGATCATTTTGATCAGTTTATAAGCCAACAACTTCATTCAGGTCGCTACGGTTCGGCAAGTGAAGTACTTAGAGCAGGCTTGCGAGCATTAGAAGACGAAGAAGCAAAACTACTTAATTTGCGTAATATGCTAGTTCAGGGTGAGCAAAGTGGCACCGTTGATTATAGCTATGACTCATTAATTGCTGAACTCGATAAAGATAGCCATTGATGAATAAATTCGCACTCTCAGCTAAAGCGAAATCAGATTTAATTAAAATTGCAAAATACACCCAATTAACATGGGGGCAAGCACAACGAAATGATTATTTAAAAATATTAGATTACTCATTTCAATTACTAGCAGATGAACCTGAAATCGGAGTCAACTGTGATTATATTAGAGAAGGCTATAGTAAATACCCCCAGGCAAACCATGTAATTTATTACAAAGATCACAAAGTAAATCAAATTCTCATTGTCCGAATCCTACATAAAAGCATGGATGTAAACCGCGCACTCTGATAAAAACCTAACAGCGAAATTAAGCAGAAAAATACGGAATACATTAATTTGTTAAAATTGATCTAACCATACGCTCATAAGATCTAAAATCCAAAGCTTAAAATTAAAAATCAAATATTAATCATGTGGTTAGATAGAATCATTCTCTATTAACAAGAGAGAAGTACAGTGATACCCATTTTGTATATCAAGGCATAATAATTTATAGAGAAGAAAAGCTAATACTGAAGAACAATCAAAACCTAGAGAGCAAAAAGGCTCATCACTTTTCAGTCATGAGCCTTTTCTAATGTTACTGAAACGAAAAAGGGCTTCTCAATTGAGAAGCCCTTTTTCTTAATGTGGCGGAGGAGGAGAGATTTGAACTCTCGGAGAGCTATTAACCCTCGCTGGTTTTCAAGACCAGTGCATTCAGCCGCTCTGCCACCCCTCCGCAGAACGAGGCGTATATTATAGAAACTGAGATAAAAGCCAAGTACTTTTTTACAATTAAAGTTCGAACGCTTAATTTCCAACCAAAAAGAGCAAGTTACAATCAATCGCCATTCATGCAATTGAGACAATATTATTAATTGAACCAATTAGCGCTGATTGATTGAGGATAGTTACATTGAAATAGTTACATTGGTTTATTGAAATAGCCAAGACTGATTTATTGAAACAATTAACATTGGTTTGTTGAGATAGTTAACGTTGGTTTACTCAAATAGTTAATATTGATTTATCGAGGTGACTTTAAAATAACGCCTTATATATTCGAGATAAATACCAAAAGGTCGGCTCACCATCAGCATTAATAGTGAAGATGAAATAACAAGGCTAATTATTTCATTAACGTCTGCTCCTGCAATGGCTAATGTGATGATATAAATGGGCAATTGAAATGACATGAACGCTAAAGCATCAATCACTGTTTTATATAAACGAGTATTAGGTTGTGTCCATTTAAAACAGCAATCACGCCAAATTGCATAGGGCCTAGCGGTTAATACCATCATAGGTATCATGATCAAACGTGTAATAAATACTTCGCTAGGATCCATTCCTGCTATGAACAACTCAGTACAAGCGGCAATAACAGTAAAGAAGATAATAGTGGCGAGAGTATCAACTATAAAACAACGCATCTTCATTATTATATTCACCTTCAATGTTAAGCGCCCTTTCAGTATTTCATCACGGGGTATATGTATTGATTCATTTTTACAGCTCTCGTTAAAAGGACTTATTTTACTCACAACAAAATACATGAGAAAAGCAGAGCATTCAATTTAGCAGATAAAAATTAATGACAATTAAAAGAAGATTAGATTTTTAAGGAAGTGATTACTAAATACAGTGACAATGGCAACAATGGAAAGTTGTAAAGATAGAAAGTAATTTATAAGGTATAGGTTATAAGGTAGTAGAAACGAAAAAGGGCTTCTCAATTGAGAAGCCCTTTTTCTTAATGTGGCGGAGGAGGAGAGATTTGAACTCTCGGAGAGCTATTAACCCTCGCTGGTTTTCAAGACCAGTGCATTCAGCCGCTCTGCCACCCCTCCGCAGAACGAGGCGTACTATATCTAGATTTAAAAAAAAGCCAAGCTTTATTTTAACATTTCTCAAAATTAGTTTTAATTTTCAACATTTGCGCACTTCAACCTTTAATTCCCCTGCAATCACCTTTACTATTCATCACTTAAGTTGAGGAAGTTTAACGAGTTATATTATTCGCTTTTATTTCAACCCTCGTTTTTCTATAAACGCCTCTTTCTCGAACATTATTATCGCTATTCACTTAAGGTTTCCAGCATGTTTCAAGACAATCCATTATTAAATCAACTTAAACAAACCATGCAGGAAAACACCCCAAAACGCACAGGGATTGTCAAAGCCTCTGAACGTGGGTTTGGTTTTTTAGAAACCGATAAAGGTAAACGCTTTTTTATTGCGCCCAGTGAAATGAAAAAAGTATTACACGGTGACAAAATAACTGCCTCTATTACAGAGAATGGTGATAAGTCATCAGCACAACCTTTACAATTAAAACAAACTAACACCACAGAGTTTGTTGCTCAACTTTCTATTAAAGATAAACGTATCTCGATTAAACCTAATAATCCGTTATTACAGGGTTTCTTTAAAATTAAAGGCGCTATGCAACTTAGCAATAAAGGTTACCATGATGGTGATTGGGTAAAGGTTAAATTACTTTCCCACGCCCTTGATGATAATGGTTTCTTAGTTGAAGTGGTTGAGAAAGTCGCTGAGCATAACGACCCATTTGCGTATCGCTTAATTGCAGTCGCTACACATCAATTACCTAATAAAGCCCCTGAATTTGATCATCCTTGGCAGGTTATCGATGCAGACCTTGAACGACAAGATTTAACAAAGATGCCCTTTTTTACTATTGACGGTGTTAATACACAGGATATGGATGATGCATTGTACATTGAAGAAAATGAACAAGGTTGGGCACTAACCGTTGCTATTTCCGATCCTTCTGCTTACGTGCCTGAAAATAGCGAAATGGATGCGGAAGCGAAAAAACGTTCGTTTACTTTATACTTACCTAACTTTAACGTGCCGATGTTACCGCGTGATTTAAGTGATAGTTTATGTTCACTGAAAGAAGGTGAAAAACGCGCGACTATCTGTTGTACCTTGCAAATTGATAAAAGCGGTGAAATCCTTGGCGAGCCCATTTTTTTTGCTGCCTGGATAAAATCTCATTATCGTCTCAATTACCATGATGTTTCGACTTATCTAGAAAACGAAACGCTAGCAGAAGGTCAATGGAAACCTAATAAAGAATTAGGGCCATTATTAAAAGTGCTTGAACAAGCGACTGAAGTCCGTCATCAATGGCGTTGCGAAAATACCGTAGTAATTAAAAGCCAGCCCGATTACACTTTAAAGCTAAATAATAAAGGTGAAGTTTACGAGATTCTATGTGAACCACGCCGTACAGCGAACCGTTTAGTTGAAGAGTCAATGATTGCCGCGAATGTTTGTGCCGGTGACTTTCTTGCAAAGCATTGCCAAACGGGAGTGTTTAATGTGCATTCTGGTTTTGCTTCGGACAGATTAGAAAAAGCCGCTACTTTATTAGCAGAATATGGCATCACCGTTGAAGCTGCAACATTAGCAACGCTAGAGGGTTATATAAAAATGCGCCAAGATGTGGCGTTATTACATAATGCTTACTTAGATCATCGTTTACGCCGTTTATTATCTTATGCAGACACAACGCCTTCCCCTGCGCCGCATTTCACTATGGGAGTCGACCATTACGCGACTTGGACATCACCAATCCGTAAATATGGGGATTTAATTAACCATCGTTTAATCAAATCAGTATTAATGCAACAAACAGCAACTGAAATTGATGCTGATATCGGTGTACACCTTAATGAAGCGCGTAAAGTACAGCGTATGGCTGAGCGTGATGTGAATAATTTATTATATTGCTGCTATTTGAAAGACCAAGAGAACTCAGATTGGCGTTATAAAGCAGAAATATTTGATATCGTTAAAGCGGGTTGTCGCGTGCGTGTTCAAGAAAACGGTGCGACTTTCTTTGTACCAAGTAGCTTGTTAGGTAAATCTTCTGAAGCTAAAAAAATAGAATGTGTTCGTGAACAAGGCGTGGTTAAAGTAGCCGATCAAATTGAATTGCAATTAGGTGATGTGATTGATGTAATGCTAACGTCGGTTAAACCCGAGTCTCTTCAATTAATTGCTAAACTTGCTGATCCACTAGCTTAAACAACTTTTAATCATCTCAAAACACACTTCTAATAGTCCTCTAATCAGTTGATCTTTAAGATCAACTGATTAACGCCTTTGTTTGTTAACGACAAAAAGCGACTTTGTTAAACTCTATGGTACAATGACCCCAATTTAACATTCCAATACTAGAGATTTTTTCTTGAAGCCAATAACTCCCCACAAAGACCGCAATTTATTTTCATATCCAAAATACAGAGGCGACTCTGCTAAGGCAGCTCCTTTTTTACCTATGTCACGTAAAGAGATGAAGCAGCTTGGCTGGGATAGTTGCGACATTATTATAGTCACAGGTGATGCTTATGTGGATCACCCTAGTTTCGGAATGGCTGTCATTGGTCGTATGCTTGAAGTACAAGGTTTCAGAGTCGGTATTATCGCTCAACCTGATTGGCATTCAAAAGATGCATTTATGGAACTAGGTAAGCCTAATTTATACTTTGGTGTGACTGCCGGTAACATGGATTCAATGATCAACCGTTATACGGCTGAAAGAAGACTAAGACATGATGATGCTTATACGCCAAATGATGAAGGCGGTAAACGTCCGGATCGTGCCGTTGCTGCTTACACACAACGTTGTAAAGAAGCTTACAAAGGTATTCCCGTTATTATTGGTGGTATTGAAGCGAGCTTACGCCGTATAGCACATTATGACTATTGGTCTGACAAAGTCCGTCAATCTGTTTTGTTTGATGCAAAAGCGGATCTATTAATTTACGGAAATGCAGAACGTCCGCTAATTGAAATTTCACACCGTATTGCACAAGGTGATGATATCAAAACCATTACCGATGTACGTGGTAGTGCTTTTCTAACCAATTCAGCCCTTCCTGGCTGGACAGGTATTGATTCACGCAGTGTTGATAAGCCAGGTAAAATAGATCCTATCTATAGCCCTTATCAAGATTTAAGCGAAAAATGTGATACGGCGAAAGATGAAAGCGATGCTGCTGATGAAGCATCAGACATCACTAAAACAGCGCAAGTTATCCAAATGACCCCTCATAAAGGCACGCCGCAAGAAGAGCGTGAAAAAAGATGGGAAGAGAAAGCAAAAGCTTGGTCAACGACTTATATTAATTTGCCAACTTTTGAGCAAGTGAAAGAAAATAAAATGCTGTATGCACATGCATCGCGTATTTTTCACCAAGAAGTTAACCCAACCTCTGCAAAAGCATTAATGCAGAAGCATGGTAGTCGTGCTATCTGGTTAAACCCACCTGCAACCCCATTAGAAGAAAGTGAAATGGATGGTGTATTTGGTTTACCTTATGCGCGTGTTCCGCATCCAAGTTATGGCGATGCTAAAATTCCAGCTTACGATATGATAAAAACATCGATCAATATTATGCGAGGTTGTTTTGGTGGTTGTACTTTCTGTAGTATTACAGAGCATGAAGGCCGCATAATACAAAGTCGTTCGCAGGAATCAATCATCAATGAAATTGAAGACATTAAACTTAAAGTACCTGGGTTTACTGGCGTAATTTCAGACCTTGGTGGTCCAACGGCTAATATGTATAAATTACGTTGTAAGAGTGAAAAAGCCGAAGCAACTTGCCGTAAACCCTCTTGTGTATGGCCAACTATTTGTGGTCATCTCGATACTGACCATACGCCAACAATTGAGCTATATCGCGCGGCACGTAGAGTACCTGGCATTAAGAAAGTATTAATTGCATCAGGTGTTCGTTATGACTTGGCGATCCAAGATCCTGAATATGTTAAAGAACTCGCGACGCATCACGTGGGCGGATACTTGAAAATAGCGCCAGAACATACCGAAGAAGGTCCATTAAATAAAATGATGAAACCGGGTATGGGTAGCTACGATAAATTTAAAGAGCTGTTTGATCATTACTCAAAATTAGCCGGTAAAAAACAATACTTGATCCCATACTTTATTTCAGCTCACCCTGGCACAACAGATATGGATATGATCAATCTAGCAATGTGGCTAAAAGAAAATGATTTTAAGTTAGATCAAGTACAAAACTTTTATCCTTCACCTTTAGCGAACGCCACGACTTTGTATCACACAGAAATTAATTCATTGCGTAATGTTAAAAGAAACAGTGAAACAGTGTCCATTCCAAAAGGAACCGTTCAACGTCGATTACATAAAGCGATACTGCGTTATCATGATCCAGATAATTGGCCAATTATTCGTGAAGCGTTAACCAAAATGGGATTAGATAAAACCTTGATTGGTAGTAAAGCAACGTGTTTAGTACCAAAAGAAACGCGTGCTGAAATCCTTAACAGAAATGCTACCAAAGCAAAAGCACCGTTAAAAGGCAATAAAGTTGCTGCAAAAAATAAGGGTAAAGTGACGAATAATAAGCGTGCGCCTAAAGCAAAATTTGGTAGTAAACCAGCAAATGGAAAACAAGGTTTAACGCGCTTTAGTACTAACCAATTTCAAAAGTAAGCTTTGATTTTGGTATGGCGGGGTAGAAAGTAATGCTTAAGTAAAGCTTATAAATACCCTCACTATCTGCGATAAATTATCTTTGAAAAAAGCGTTAACTTTTAACTAAGTTAGCGCTTTTTTGTATCCATTATATTTATATGATTTTCACTAAAAATTTAAATGTTGAAGTCTTTTAAATAAACTAATTTAATCTAATTGCAGCGCGCCTGTTTGCTTCAACTTACATATTTGGTTTAAAAATGAATTAATACGATAGGGTTGAAAATGAGTGGGCATTTTATTTTCCAACGCAGGAATAGGTGCTCGATCATCACGTAGATGCTTCAATATTAAGGATAATAAAGCAGAAAGATAACGCTTAAATTCATCGCTTTGATACAGTTTATCCCAATTGATAATATATTCATTACTCACCCCTTCTATCAACTGCTCTAACTGATAGGTGTAGCGTTGAATTTCCGTATCTCCCATGCAATATTCTTTTACTAACTGCAGAAATAGATCTAAACATTCCCCACGCGGTACCAGAGTAAAAAACTCTTTTTGTTTAAGCGCGGTTTCATTACCTTTATTAGCATTCGAATTAGAATTAGAATTAATAATACGAAATAAAATTTCAAACATATGCACAATAGTTCTGTCTAAAATGCGCTGCTTTGGTACTCGCTGATGTTTCATATCATCGGCAACAATTTTATAAAGCGTTAATAAATCAACCTTGTCAGCGACTTGTCGAGACAATTTATCAGCAATAGACACTGGAATACGATTGGCCAACAGCGTATTTAGTGTTGTTCTGGTGAGTGTTTCCTTTAATGCATTGTGTGCTTTTTCTGTGCCTTCAAATGGCACATTCTTATTTGCAGACATTTTATTCCTTTAAGTGATGCGAACTATCTGCTGAAGCTATAACTCATAAACGGCAACCTTTAGGCCTCACTAAAGTGCAAAGCAAGGCCAAACAGGGTCTATAACTTTGATCGGCCGGTAAATGAATGCGATAAGGTGGTGCTATCTACAAACTCTAGCTCTCCACCTACTGGCACGCCGTGTGCGATACGACTTACCTGAATACCATGTTTTCTGGCCATTTCTGCGATGTAATAAGCCGTTGCTTCACCTTCTACCGTAGGGTTAGTGGCTAAAATAACTTCATTAGTCTTACCTGCTTGCATCTGTTTTTCTAATAGATTCAAACCCAGTTGGTCTGGACCTATACCATCGAGTGGTGATAAGTGCCCCATTAATACAAAATACGTACCTGAGAAAAGTGCAGTTTGTTCTATCGCCACCACATCAACGGGCATTTCTACAATACAAATAGTACCGTTGTCATTGCGTTTTTGGTTGTTACAAATAGAGCAAAAATCTTCTTCGGTAAATGTACGGCACTGTTGGCAATGGCCTATCTCGGCTACCGCTCTTGCTAACATGTCACTTAACTTAAGCGCACCATTACGATTTTTATCTAATAAATGATACACCATACGTTGTGCCGACTTTGGCCCAACACTTGGTAAACATTGCAAGGCTTGCATTAACTCATCTATTAAAGGTCTACTTGACATTATCTCTTCTTCTATTTTTAAGCATTATTTAAGGTGTTTTTATAAGGCTCTGGGTATAAGGTTCATTTTATTAAAGTTATTCGTAACTACTCAGGCCGTCGCTATTTAAGCCTATTTATTCGTTGAAAAATGCTCATTTAAACCACTAAACTGCGCTTTTTCGCCTTGAATAAATAGCTTAGCTCTGAGCATTTACGTTTTTATTTTGCTAAAAAGCACTCAGTTTTAATGGGTCCTGAGTAGTTACAGTTATTCTACTATTGATATCAACATCTGATTGTAATATTTTTAGTCAAATTCAGTGACTTTTTCCAATTCATAAAATGATTCAGTAATGGTATCCAGTTTATCATCTAATAATGCTCTAGCATCATTTAGACCCTGATTATAATAATAACTACCCACTTTTTCGGTAAAGAAATCTAACAAAAATTCAGCATCAAATTGCCCAAGATCTTGATCCAGCTCTTTTTCAAAATACTTTTGTATTTGATCTACTATTGTGGCTTTTTGTGCATTTGAAAATTTAATTTCAGCCATTTTCATTCCTCTATCAACGGGTAGATAATTTATTAATCACTTTACCTTATTTCAGCTCTGTAATTTTTATTTGCTCAATGGTCGGCTGTAAGTCTTTATATAGATTAATTGCCACCTGTTCAGCTAAGTGTAAATACGGATCAACTAGCTCAGGAAGATCACCTTTAGCTACCGTTGGCGTACCTGCATCGGTATCTTCTCGGTATCGAATATGTAATGGTAATTCACCTAAATAAGGTAAATTAAATTGTTCTGCTAATTTTCGTCCGCCACCGGTTCCAAAAATTGCTTCTTGATGGCCACATTTAACGCAGGAATAAACGCTCATGTTCTCAATTAATCCAGCGACATGTACGTCTACTTTATTAAACATGATAACCCCTTTTTGAGCATCAATTAATGCAACGTCCTGCGGGGTTGTGACTATAATGGCACTGGTAACAGGTACATTTTGCGACATTGTTAATTGAATATCGCCGGTACCCGGTGGCATATCCACAATCAAATAGTCTAATTCAGGCCAGTCCGTTTCATTCAACACTTGTTGCAAGGCTTTACTCGCCATAGGACCACGCCATACCATGGCATCTTTATCATCGATTAAAAAGCCAATGCTATTACCCACAATGCCATGAGCGCTAATTGGCGTTAATAGTTTGCCATCAGCAGAGGTCGATTTAGTTTGTTTTTTACCGATCATAGTAGGCAAAGATGGGCCATAAATATCTGCATCTAATAACCCTACTTTTGCACCATTCTTGGCCAACGAAATAGCAAGGTTAACACTGACCGTAGATTTACCCACTCCGCCTTTACCCGATGAAACGGCAATAATGTTGTTTATATTAGGATTAGTTTTGGCCACTTTTTTGTGCTCAAAGGTGGGCACTTTGTAGCTAACATTCCACACTGCAGGTTGTTTGAATAAGGTTTGTAATGAATCAGCTGTTTGTTGTTGTAAAGAAGCTAACCATTTAGGTGCATAGAAAGGTAAACGTAAATTGATTTCAGCTGAGTCTTCTTTAATAACTAATAAACGCTGCTCAATAAATTTTTTAAATATTGTTTCTTCAATTGATTTTTCTAAACATTTTAAAACTTTTTGTTCGATAGTTTTCTTTTTAAACAGCATGATAAACCCTTAAAACTGAATTGATGAGTGAGTTTATCAAAATCATTAGATAAATCATCCTTATTAAAAATAGGCCTTAATACATACTGATACCTACTAGCTATCAAGAAACCTAGATAAGAGTGGGATTTATAATGTTTTTTGGGTAGAATTACTGGCTTAAAAAATCCGCTTAGACTTAAGGAATATCAAATAAAATGGCTAATCAAGATCGTAATATCCTTGTTACCTGCGCCCTTCCCTATGCTAATGGTCCAATCCATTTAGGGCATATGCTTGAGCACGTACAAGCTGACATCTGGGTTCGTTTCCAGCGCTTACGCGGTAATAACATTCATTTTGTTTGTGCTGATGATGCACACGGCACGGCTATCATGCTGAAAGCGCAAGAAATGGGTATCACTCCTGAGCAATTAATTGCACAAGTACAAGCTGATCATGAGAAAGATTTTGAAGGGTTTAACATCAGTTTTGATAACTACCATTCAACACATTCAGAAGAAAATAAAGCATTATCATCACAAGTTTATTTAGCATTACGTGATAACGGCTACATAACTAAAAAAGTGGTTTCGCAATTATACGACCCAGAAAAAGAGATGTTTTTACCGGATCGCTTTGTAAAAGGTACTTGCCCAAAATGTAAAGCAGAAGATCAGTACGGCGATAACTGTGATGTTTGTGGCGCGACCTATAGCCCAGCTGAAATGATTAATCCAAAATCAGTGGTTTCTAATGCAACACCGGTGATGAAAGATACAGAAAACTTATTCTTTGATGCGCCACAATTTCAAGACATGCTTGTTGAATGGACTAAATCAGGCGCACTACAAAATGAAGTGGCTAATAAGTTAAGTGAATGGTTTGAAAGTGGCTTAAAAGCGTGGGATATCACTCGTGATGCACCTTACTTTGGCTTTGAAATCCCTGATGCACCGGGTAAATTTTTCTATGTATGGTTAGATGCACCTATCGGTTACATGGGCAGCTTTAAAAATCTGTGTGATCGTACCGATGGTCTTAACTTTGACGATTACTGGAAAAAAGACAGCACAGCTGAGCTTTACCATTTCATTGGTAAAGACATCATCAACTTCCACGGTTTATTCTGGCCAGCGATGTTAGAAGGTGCTGGTTTCCGTAAACCGACTGGCGTTAATGTACATGGTTATGTCAGTGTTAATGGTGAGAAAATGTCTAAATCAAAAGGCACCTTCATCAAAGCAAGTACTTATCTTGAAAACTTAGATCCTGAGTGTTTACGTTATTATTACGCTGCGAAACTAACATCTCGTGTTGATGATTTAGACTTTAACTTAGAAGACTTTGCGCAACGAGTTAACTCTGATGTGGTTAATAAGTTAGTTAACTTAGCTTCTCGTACAGCTGGCTTTATTGCTAAAAAATACGACGGTCAACTTTCTAAAGAAGTTTCTGAACCTGAGTTATACCAACAGTTTGTTGATGCCGGTGAGTCCATTGCAACGCAATTTGAAAACCGTGAATTCGCTCGCGCTATTCGTGAAATCATGGCATTGGCTGATATTGCCAATAAATACATTGATGACAAAGCACCGTGGGCATTGGCTAAAGTTGAAGGCAAAGAAGTTGAAGTGCAAGATATCTGTTCAATGGGTATTAACTTGTTCCGTGTGTTAATGACGTATTTGAAACCAATCATGCCAAAACTAACCGAGCGTAGTGAATCATTTTTAGATGAAACGTTAACTTGGGACAGCATTCAAACACCATTAGCTGGCCATAAAATTAATAAGTTTAAAGCTTTATTCCAACGCATTGATCCTAAACATGTTGAAGCCATGGTTGAATCATCTAAAGCAAGCGCAGCTGCCGATGCAGCTGCTAAAGAAAAAGCTGCAGAAGCTACACAGGCTGCAAGTCAAAGTGAGTTAGATAAAGAACCGATTGCCGCTGAGATTGATTTTGATACTTTTGCTAAAACGGACTTACGTGTTGCTTTAATTGCTAAAGCTGAACATGTGCCTAAAGCTAATAAACTGTTAAAACTAACCTTAGACTTAGGCGGTGAAACACGTACTGTATTTGCTGGTATTAAATCAGCTTATAACCCTGAAGATTTGGAAGGTAAATTAACGGTGATGGTAGCCAACCTTGCACCACGCCAAATGAAGTTTGGTTTGTCTGAAGGCATGGTATTAGCAGCGGGACCTGGCGGTGAAGATATTCATATTTTAAACCCAGATTCAGGTGCAAAACCTGGTCAGCGTATTATGTAGCTGCGGCGGCACTTAGTTAATATAAAAGTGTTAATATAAAAGTGTTAATATAAAACCATTAATAATAGTTCACGTTACGCATGACTAAAGTGACTAGAAACGAAAAAGGGGCTTAATCAATTGATTAAGCCCCTTTTTTATTATGATTTTATTGATAAAAATATTTAAAAATTATTTAAAGCTACTTAAAAACAAAACCGTTTACCACGTTTTCTAAGTATTCTTGAGCACCAGACACAGGGGTTGGTTGAAAATCACTTTTAGCCGCATGCTCAGCTAATGCAGCGAGTGAAAGTTTACCACTTAAAATATCTTTGCCCATTTGGTCATTCCAACCAGCATAACGATTAGCGATATTTTTACCTAAAATATCATTTTCGATCATACCCGCTGCGCGCTCTAATGAAGCAGCCATTACATCCATTCCGCCAATATGGCCGTGGAAAAGGTCAGCACCATCAATTGATGGACGACGAACACGTGAGTCAAAGTTGAAACCACCCGTTGTAAAACCACCCGCTTTAAGAATTTCGTACATAACTAACGTATTCTCTTCAACACTATTTGGGAATTGGTCAGTATCCCAGCCTAGTTGAGGGTCACCTCGGTTAGCATCAACTGAGCCAAATAAACCTAATGATGTCGCTGTTGCGATTTCATGTTGGAAGCTATGACCTGCTAACGTGGCATGATTAGCTTCGATGTTGACTTTAATCTCATTTTCAAGCCCGTACTGTTTTAAGAAACCATAAACAGTTGCCGTATCATAATCATATTGATGTTTAGTAGGCTCTTGAGGTTTTGGCTCGATTAAAATAGCACCTTTAAAACCTATTTTATGCTTATGTTCAACAACCATCTGCATCATTCGGCCCAACTGCTCACGCTCTTGGCGCAAATCAGTATTTAATAGTGTTTCGTAACCTTCTCTACCTCCCCACAATACATAGTTATCGCCACCTAGGCGTTGTGTTGCACCCATTGCATTAAATATTTGAGTAGCGGCATAAGCAAACACTTCAGGGTTCGGATTGGTTGCAGCACCGTTCATATAACGTGGGTTAGAGAACGCATTTGCAGTACCCCAAAGCAGTTTTAGGCCGGTCTCAGCTTGTTTCGCTTCTAATACATCAACCATTTCAGCAAAGTTATTTTGGTATTCTTTTAGCGAATTACCCTCTGGTGCAATATCAGTATCGTGAAAACAATAATAGGGTACGTTTAATTTTTTAAAGAATTCAAAAGCAGCATCTGCTTTCATTTTTGCCATGTCCATTGCATTACCCGGTTTGTGCCAAGGTCTGTCAAAGGTACCGGCACCAAAAACATCTGAACCAGGCCAACAAAAGTTATGCCAGTAACAAGCGGCAAAACGTAAATGGTCTTTCATTGGTTTGCCAAGAATAATTTTTTCTGCATCGTAGTGGCGGAATGCGAGTGGATTTGTTGAGGTTGTACCTTCAAACTTGATTGGAGAAACACTTTTAAAAAATTCAGTCATAATAATGATTCCATTGGTTGATTAAGAAAGATGTTATTTAAACTCACCTCATCTTTTTCTTTTTCTGCAATTCATTCAATTATGATATTTGTTAGCTCTATTCACTGATTTAACTAACGTGGCAAACCTCACACTTATTTTTTTATTTTTTGATGATTTATGTGAATGCAACCAACTATTATTAATATTACAGGTTAACAATAAGGCATATTGCTTAAACATTTTACTCAAGCAGATTTATCATACGGTACTCTTTTGGTGTCATCTCAATGTCTTTTTTAAAAACGGTATACATATATTGAAGCGATGGATATCCACATAAATCTGGAATTTCAGCAATAGCAATGGTGGTAGAATTGAGAAGTTGGCAAGCTCGTTTAAGCTTAGCATTATGAATTTCTTGGTGTACCGAGTGCCCTCTTTCATCCTTAAAACGTGACTCTAAATTTGAACGAGAAATTCTTAAATGATCTAACACTTGATCAACTTTAATACCGTTATAAGCGTTATTACGAATATAATGCATCGCTCTAATAACCAGAGGATCATTAATCGCCTGAAAATCACTACTCTGGCGCTCAAAAACTTTTGAAGCAGGTATAATTATACGCGGTAACTGCGCTAGTTGATGATCAACTGATAAAGTATTATCTACTGGTGTTACTAATTTTTGATGCAGCATTTTAGCCGCAGCGTATCCCATCGCTTTACACCCTTGTCCCACAGAGCTCAATGACACTCTGGTGAGATAACGTGTTAACTCTTCATTATCAATACCTATGATTGCAATCTTATCTGGCACCATTAACTCCAAGTGTTCGCATACTTGTAATAAGTGCCTTGCTCGGGCATCGGTTACCGCAATAATACCAACCGGTGTTGGTAATCTTTGTAACCAGTCAGCTAAACGGTTCATATCATATTGCCAGCTTTCTGCAGTCGTTATATTTCCTCTATAAACGGAACCTGAATAGTTTTCTCTAGTGAGCATGCTTTTAAATGCTTTTTCTCTTTCAGCCGCCCATCGATTGGTAGGCCCATCGGGTAAGCTATAAAATGCAAAATGCTCTAACCCTTTATCCATTAAGTGCAGAAAAGCGGTTTCGACTAAATTTTTATTATCGGTACCGATATATGGCACATTAGGGTAGTCTTTTTCATTCTCATAGGAACCACCTACCCCTACGACTGGAATATTTAGAGTAGAAACAAGTGACTTAATGTCAGGATCATCCAAGTCTGCAATAATGCCGTCTCCAACCCAGTCTTTGATTTTAGCTAAATTTGTACAAAAATTTTCTTCAAAGAAAATATCCCAATCACATTGCGTTGCTTGTAGGTATTCGCCAACCCCCTTAATAACCTGACGGTCGTAAGCTTTGTTGGCATTAAATAAAAGGGCAATTCGATAATTTTTTTTCATAACACTCTACTCTGGGAATCGGTGGCACAATAAAAACATGCATTTATAACGTTAAAACAATCTCATTAAAGTAAATATCAAGGATGTTTTTTGCTTTTTAAATAAATCAAAAGTTAAAATATTCAACAATAAAAAAACAGTAAAATTAAAGTAAAACAATAAGTTAAGAATCAATCATTTTTTAACTGTAACCTAGTGTTGTACCATAGCTCTATTTAAACAGTATCATTTACTATGCAATTTGTGAGCTATCACTCAATCAACAAATCAGAGAATCGTACTATTAAAAATCATAATTGTTATCGTAAATAATAAGCATCAAAATAACCCCATTAATGGTCATTGACTTAAATAAACGGTTATATAAATTGAATTAACCCTCATTCTTTATTTGTAAAAGGAATATTACATGTTCATTGGTATCGATCTCGGTACATCTGGGGTAAAAGTAATTTTGCTCGATGTAAATGATGTTATTCTAGCGACAAAATCAGTCGCGATCTCAGTATCACGCCCTTTCCCTTTATGGTCAGAACAAGATCCAGAATCTTGGTGGACGGCCACAGACCAAGCAATTAAAGCATTAGCCTCTGAACATGACTTATCAAAGGTACAAAGTATTGGTATTGCAGGTCAAATGCATGGTGCGACATTATTAGACAAAGATTCAAATATTTTAAGGCCTGCTATTTTATGGAATGATGGGCGTTCTGAAAAAGAGTGTCTTGAAATTGAGCAGTTAGTGCCAAATAGTCGAGATATTACGGGCAATATTATGATGCCGGGTTTCACGGCTCCAAAATTAAAATGGATACAAAAACACGAACCGGAATGTTTTTCAAAAGTTGCAAAGGTGTTGTTACCTAAAGATTATTTAAACTTCCGATTAACAGGCGATTTTGTATCGGACATGTCCGATGCCGCCGGTACCATGTGGTTAAATGTAGGTAAAAGAGATTGGGATGAGCAATTGCTTGCGGCAACGGGTTTGTCACGTGACAACATGCCTACATTATTTGAAGGAAATCAAGTCACTGGGCATTTATCGAATGTCATTGCTCAGCGATGGGGAATGGACAACGTTCCTGTTGTAGCTGGTGCAGGCGATAATGCAGCAGGTGCAATAGGTGTTGGTATCATCAAACCTGGACAAGCTATGTTGTCATTAGGAACTTCTGGCGTTTATTTCGCTGTTACTAATGGTTTTACACCCAACCCTGAGTCTGCATTACATAGTTTTTGTCATGCATTGCCTTCTACTTGGCACTCTATGTCAGTTATTTTAAGTGCAGCATCTTGCTTGAACTGGGTTGCTGAATTAACAGGAGCAGCCGATGTTGCAAACCTATTAGCAGAAGTTGAGAACGATGCAAATCCAACGTCAGAAGTGATTTTTTTACCTTATTTATCAGGCGAGCGCACACCACATAATAATGCCAATGCTAAAGGTGTGTTCTTTGGCATGACACATGAAACTAAAAGAGCGGAATTAGGTAAAGCAGTGTTAGAGGGCGTTGCTTTTGCTTTGGCAGACGGTCTTGATGCTTTACATGCCACAGGTGTTGATCCTGAGGAAATATCCTTGATCGGCGGCGGTGCACAAAGTCCCTATTGGCGTCAAATGTTAGCGGATATATTTAATAGAAAACTAGCTTATCGTTCTGGTGGAGAAGTAGGTCCAGCATTAGGGGCTGCTCGCCTTGCTCATTTAGGGGTGACAAAAGATAAAACAGTATCAGAGATATGCCCTGTTCCAACATTAGTTCAAATGCACTTACCTGATAGCAGCAAACACCTCGCCTATGGCGCTAAACGTGAAAAATTTCAAAAGCTGTATATGCAATTAAAAGATCTTTTTTAAATTAGAATAACCATAAACCAATACCCATCTTATCAACAATGCCAGTAATAGCTTACTGGCATTGTTGCATCTGAATGTCCCTTTTTAATCCCCGTATTTGTAGTGAATTGTAGCGCAGTGCAATAGAAACGAATCAATACCAACACTCTTAAGTGATGAAATTTGCTCCTTTCACAATAACGCATTCTGCATCTCCAGAATCAGGTAATGGTTGAAATAAATCCCACAATATCTTGTGTAATGCATTTATGATTTGAATCTAAGCAATGATTTGAACGACATAATTCACGGTATTAATAATCAAGGAGTAGTTGTCCTTTCAATACTATTTTGCACCGAATCAATAATTTTTAGGGAAGGTTAAGCTTATCTGTTTTGTTATTAGGACGTCTTTATTCAACACGTATATTCGCATAATAGGTCAAAATTTATTAAGGAGAATTCATTCTAAACGGCAAAGTTCCTCAACAACTAAACATTTCAAGCCTTGTTAATAACTGTACTTAAATACTTTAGTTAAATATTGTAGTTAGACACTGCAATTAATCACTATAGTTAATCATTGCGCTCCAATAAATGATTGATACAAAAAAGCCCAAAGTGATTACTACCTTGGGCTTGAAAACAATAGTGCTTTGGTTAAATCCTAACCTCTATGCTTACTTGCACTATCCATCCAAACAGCTAATAACAATACCCCACCTTTTACTATGTATTGCCAAAAAGTAGGGACATCCATCATACTCATCCCATTATCCAGCGATGCCATGATAAAGGCGCCAATCACCGCACCGATAACAGTACCTACGCCACCAGCCATACTTGCACCACCAATAACACAAGCAGCAATTGCATCTAGCTCAGCTATATTACCTGCAGATGGAGAACCAGCACCTAAACGAGAACTCAGAATCAAAGCAGATATCGCCACTAAAAACCCATTCATTGCATAAACAGATAATTTAGTTTTTTCTACATTAATACCGGATAAACGACTCGCCTCAATATTGCCACCAATCGCATAGATTCTGCGTCCAAACCGAGATTTAGCCGCGATAAAAGTACCCACTAAAGCAAAAAATATAAGTAATAAAACTGGTGTAGGCACACCACGATAATCATTAAGTAAAACAATTGCGACTAATACTGCCACTGCAATTAAGGTGTTTTTTGTTAATGCGCTTTGAGTGCTAGGTACAGATAATTGATATTTTTTGCGTAAACCATTACGTTTTTTCTGCCATCCAAAATATCCTGCTAAACAACCTACACCGATCATTAAACTGACCATATCTGGTAAGTAACTCTGACCAATTACACTCATATCATCCGATATAGGCGCAACGGTTGTACCATCTGTGATGCCAATTAAAATACCACGAAACGCTAAGTAACCTGCTAGTGTAACAATGAAGGAAGGTACTTTTCTGTACGCAACCCACCAGCCATTCCACGCGCCTAATACAACACCAGCAAATAAAGTAATAACAATAGTTAGTGGCAACGGCAAGCCAAACCATACATCTAAAATGGCGGCAATACCCCCTAATAAACCCATTAGAGAACCAACAGATAAATCAATCTCACCACTAATAATAACAAAGACCATTCCAATCGCTAAAATACCTGTAATGGCAGTTTGTCTTAACAGGTTAGAGATATTTCTTGGCGTTAAATAACTCCACTCAGTCATAATACTAAAAAACAGCATAATAAATACAATCGCGGCGGCCATCACAACTAGCTGTATATTTACATTTTTAAACCTATCTTTCATACTTACACTTGCAGTGTTTTTAGTGTCATTTGCTTGCTTTATCATGCTACAACTCCTTCGGATAACGCACAATTCATGATTATTTCTTGGGATAAGTTCTCATTGACTAAGTTCCCTTTAATGATGCCTTCATGCATCACTAAAACGCGGTCACTGATACCAAGTACTTCTGGCAGTTCTGATGAAACCATAATGATGCTCAACCCGGTTTTCACTAGCTCAAACATGAGTTTATAAATTTCATATTTAGCGCCTACGTCGATACCACGTGTTGGTTCATCTAATATTAAAATACTTGGGGTAACCATTAAAAATCTAGCCAAAATGGCTTTTTGTTGATTACCACCGGATAAACTACTAATCGGTATTTCTGTATTGGGTGTTTTTACCGTTAGTCTTTTTGCGCTATCTGCAACCTTATTTGCTTCCAAAGTATCATTTACTATTCCAGCTGATGTAAACTGATCAAGAGCAGCTAGTGACATATTTTTACCAACAGACATAATAGGTACAATACCGTTGCGTTTGCGATCTTCCGGTACCATTGCAATGCCAGCAACTAAAGCATCTCGACTACTTGCTGTTTTAATTTCTTGGCCATTTAAAAAATATTTCCCTTCGTGTTTACCTTGATAACAACCATACAAACATTCCATTAACTCTGTACGGCCGGCACCAACTAAACCTGAAACCCCAAGGATTTCTCCTTTACGCAGTTCAAAACTGGCATTTCTTACTTTTGGTATCGCTGAATTAGCTTTATCCCATGCATTAACATTTTTAACTTCGAGAATAACCTCTCCAATATCATGCTCTTCACGTGGGAATAGTTGCTTCATTTCTCGACCAACCATCATTGTCACAATATCGTCGGTTGTCATATCCGCTGCTTCCCGTGTACCAATAGGAACACCGTCTCGAATGACACATATTTTGTCTGAAATATTCTTCACTTCGCTTAGCTTATGAGAGATATAAATACAGCTCACGCCAGAGTCTCGTAACTCGGTGACCAGATTTAATAAAATTTCTGTTTCAGATTCAGTTAAAGGAGCAGTAGGCTCATCTAACACTAATAATTTGGCATTTTTAGACAATGCCTTTGCTATTTCTACTAATTGTTGTTGACCAACACCTAAGTCACCCACTTTGGTTTCTGGGGAAACAGAGAGTCTTACTTTTTTAAGTAATATTTCGGCTTCATAATGCATTAACTCAAAATCCATAATGCCAAATTTACATAATTCAGAGCCAAGAAATAGGTTTTCAAGAATACTTAATTCTTTAACTAAAGTGAGCTCCTGATGAATAATGCCAATACCTAATTGTTCAGTGTCAGAGATATTTCTAGGTTCTAATTTTTTACCTTTATAAATAATTTCACCTTCATATGAGCCATGAGGGTAAATACCACAAAGTACTTTCATTAATGTAGACTTACCAGAACCATTCTCTCCACATAAAGATAAAACTTCGCCTTTATTTAAGCTGATACTGACGCCATCTAACGCTTTAACAGGACCAAAACATTTAACGATATTGTTCATTTCCAATAATGGATGCATAAAAATCACTCCTTATAAGTAGCGCTAAACTGATGCTTAGCGCTGACAAATTCTTATTGGTAAACGTCTTTTTCAGAATGGAAGCCATCTGCAACGATAGTTTCTTTAATGTTTTTAGCATCGACCGCAATTGGGCTTAATAACCATGAAGGGACATCTTTCATGCCATTATTTAACTCTGCATTTTTTTCAGGTTCTTTCCCGTTACCTAAAACAACAGCAATTTCAGCCGCATGTGTTGCTAATGCAACGATAGGTTTATAAACAGTCATCGTCTGTGTACCAGCGATAATACGACGTATAGCTGCTAAATCTGCATCTTGACCTGAAATTGCAACTTTGCCTGCAAGACCTTGTGCTTCAAGTGCTTGAATTGCACCGCCTGCTGTTGCGTCATTTGATGCAACCACTACATCGATGTTGTTGTTGTTCGCAGTTAATGCATTTTCCATTATTTTTAATGCGTTTTCTGCTAACCAATAATTAACCCATTGATCACCAACAATTTCGATATCACCAGCATCGATTTTAGGTTGAAGAATGTTCATTTGTCCTTTACGGAACAGTTTCGCATTACTATCTGTTGGCGCGCCACCCATTAAGAAATAACGACCTGAAGGTTTCGCTGCAACCATCGCTGTTGCTTGCATTTCACCTACAATTTCATTATCAAATGACAAGTAAAAATCGATATCCGCATTGCTAATCAAGCGATCATAAGCAAGTACTTTGATCCCATCAATTTTAGCTTCTTTGATTACGTTAGAAAGTACCTCACCGTTTGTAGGAATAATCACTAGTACATCAACGCCTCGTGAAATCATATTTTCGATTTGAGATATTTGAGTTTGTTCGTTTCCGTTAGCAGATTGAACATAAACTTTAGCGCCTTGTTTTTCTGCAGCTGCAACAAAAATATCTCTATCTTTCTGCCAACGTTCCAATCTAAGGTCATCAATTACCATCCCTATTTTTAAAGATTTAGCAAAAATAGGAGTGCTAATTGTCATCAAAACTACGCATAGTAGGGTTATGAATTTTTTCATTATAATGTCCTTTAATAATGTAATTTTTTGTTAAGGTGTATACCCGTTACTATTCACATTCAGTGAATGGTTAGACATTAACGTTAGAATTAAAGGAAATCTTTTCAGTAATTTCATAATCTCTTTGTCATTTTTTGTTTTTTCAATTAACTGTGATCGTAAGCATGCAAGGCATTTTTCAATCAATTAAAGCGCTGAGAGACGCATCACAAAGTTAATGCTTTTACCTCTAAACTAATATTGATTGATAAAAAAGCTGAGTATATGAAACAGAACAATGTCAATTCAGAGCAAAAAATTAAACGAGAAAGAAGTTTTAAAAGGAGACTCAAAAAGTAAAGCTTTAGGCGTTACTTTTTAATAATAGATAAGCCGAAAGTATTATTTTTCGCTATAGGATGCAGTACTACTTCGTACTAACAGTTGTGTTGGTAATATTGTATCTTGGGCTGCTTTCTCATCAAATAGCACATGCAATAGGGTTTGCATTGCTGTTTTTCCTATTTGCAACTGTGGTTGCTGTATCGTCGTTAATTGAGGCGTTGTATATTGGGCAAAAGGCAGATCATCAAAACCGATAATGGACAATTTTTCCGGTACGTTCAATCCTACTTCAAAAGCAGCACGCATCGCGCCCAATGCCATCATGTCATTAAAACAAAATAAAGCAGTCATTTTATATTGTTTATATAAACGATGAAATGCGCTGTAACCAGAGTGAAAACTAAAATCCCCACTATCAATGGCTAATTCGTCGAGTTCAAGTGAAGCATTTTCTAAACTTTGTCGGTAGCCATTTTTACGGGCAACACAAATCGGATTGTCCATTGGCCCTGTTATGCAAGCAATGCGCTTATGCCCAATATCCAATAAATAATCTATTGCATTTTTTGATGCCGTGTAATTATCTATTCGAACGGTTGGGACCGGGAAATTCTCAAAATATTCACAGGCCATAACAATAGGAATGTTAATCCCCTCTTTTACTTCTTCAGGTAGTTCAGACGTTAACGAAATAATGCCATCAGCTTGTTTGGTTTTAACTAAATCGATATACGCATTGGCTTGCTCTACGGCATGTACTGAATCCCCAAGCAAAACTTTATAGTCATTCTTTTTGGCAATAATTTGAATGCCTCGAACAATGTCAGCAAAAAACTGATTAGCAATATCAGGTAGAATAACGATCACCGTTTTAGATTCACAACGCCTTAAATTTCTAGCACTAACATTGGGTGAGAATCCACATTCAAGCATTGCTGATTGTACTTTTTTTCTTGTTTTTTCTGATACTTTTTCAGGATGTGTCATCGCACGGGAAACCGTTGCGGTTGATACTCCAGCAAGTTTAGCGACATCTTTTACATTTGCCATAAAAGCCCTTAGGTAGAATTTTTTAAAGGTACAAAAAACAAAAAACATTCTTTTGTTACATTAATTGTAACGGACAAATATTACCTCAAAAACCTTCATAAAGCTAAAACCAAAAAACAATAAAAATAAAGCATTGATAAATAATATATTTTTTAAATAAACCGATTCAACCTCAAATTTTACAGACTGTTTTTTGTACAAGCAATATAGTTTTCGTTACATTAATCCAACAAAAAATGTAATCGATTACATTAATAACAAGGAGTGACAACATGAAAACAATCCAAGGCCCAGCTTTGTTTTTAGCGCAATTTGTATCAGACCAAGCCCCTTTTAATAACCTAGAAAACATTGCGACTTGGGCAAGTGGTATTGGTTATAAGGGTTTACAAATACCCACTTGGGATAAACGCTTATTTGACCTTGAAAGAGCTGCAAATGATCTTGCTTACTGCCAACAAATACAAGATTTATTAGCTGGGCTTGATCTTCAAATAACTGAATTATCGACCCATGTTCAAGGTCAATTGGTTGCTGTACATCCAGCTTATGATGAAATTTTTGATAGCTTTGCACCGACCGAGTTTCATGGCAATCCGGTTGCTCGTCAAAAATGGGCTGTGGAGCAATTAATGTTTGCTGCAAAAGCCTCTAAAAACTTGGGATTAACAGCACATGCCACTTTTTCAGGATCATTGCTATGGCCTTATATATACCCCTGGCCACAACGCCCAGAAGGGTTAATTGAAACTGGCTTTAAAGCGCTAGGAGAACGCTGGTTACCTATTTTAGATGCGTTTGATCAAGCTGGTGTTGACCTTTGTTACGAAATACACCCAGGTGAAGATCTACATGACGGTATCAGTTTTGAGATGTTCTTAGATGTTGTTGATCAACATCCTCGCGCTAGTATTTTGTATGACCCAAGCCATTTTGTACTGCAACAACTTGATTACCTTTCCTTTATTGATAAATACCACGAACGAATTCGTATGTTCCATGTAAAAGATGCTGAGTTTAACCCTACAGCACAACAGGGAGTTTACGGTGGTTTCCAAAGTTGGGTTGAACGTGCTGGACGTTTTCGCTCTTTAGGAGATGGGCAAGTTGATTTCTCAGCCATTTTTTCAAAGTTAGCGCAATATAACTTCTCAGGATGGGCAGTTGTTGAATGGGAGTGTTGCTTAAAACATCCAGAGGTAGGTGCACAGCAAGGCGTTGAGTTTGTGAAAAGTAAAATGATCACGGTTACCGATAAAGCTTTTGATGACTTTGCAGGTAGTGAGCCTGATACAGAAATGAATTCACGCATTCTTGGTTTAACGCAATAAAGAAGAGGTCAACATGAAACGCTTAAAATTAGGTATGGTCGGTGGCGGCACAGGTGCATTTATTGGTGCAGTGCATCGTATTGCAGCAAGAATAGATGATCGCTTTGAGTTAGTTGCTGGTGCATTAAGTTCAAATCCAGAAACGGCCAAACAATCAGCCAAAGAATTAAATATTGAAGAAGACAGAGCTTACACGTCATACACACAGATGGTCGAGCAAGAAAGCCAAAGAGAAGATGGTATTAATGCAGTCGCCATCGTGACTCCCAATTTTTTGCACTACCCTATCGCAAAAAGTTTTTTAGCCGCAGGCATAAATGTCATTTGTGATAAACCAATGACCTGCACATTAGAAGAAGCACTGAGTTTACAGGAAATTGCACAACAAAGTGGCTGCATATTTGTATTAACTCATAACTACAGTGCTTACCCATTGGTGCGTCAAGCTAAGCAGTTAGTGACAGATGGAGCGCTTGGTCCGTTACGCTTAGTACAGGTTGAATACGTCCAAGACTGGTTATCAACAGCGACTGAATTAGAAGGAAATAAACAAGCAGAATGGAGAAGCGACCCTAAACGTAATGGCCCTGGTGGTTGTTTAGGCGATATTGCTACCCATGCTTTTAATTTAGCCTCCTTTATTAGTGGTTTAAAACTGAATCAAGTAAGCGCGGATTTAAATACCTTTGTTGAGGGTAGAAAACTAGACGATAACGTCAATGCAATGCTGCGTTTTGAAAAAAATGTAAAAGGTATGTTGTGGTCTTCACAGGTTGCACCGGGTAATGAAAATGGACTCAGAATTCGTATTTATGGCGAAAAAGCCGGTATTGAATGGGCACAGGAAAATCCAAACCAATTGTTATTTAGCCCACTTGGTGGCGCTAAACAAATAATTACCAGAGCAGGAGCCGCCTATACTGGTGCTCCTCATTTAGTACGCACGCCAGGTGGCCATCCAGAAGGTTATCTTGAGGGTTTTGCTAATATTTATTATGAAGCTGCAGACCTTATTCTCGCTCAGCTTGCTGGTGAAAATACCACGCAATTACAACAAGCGAGTTTACTGCCTGGCACTCAGGAAGGTGTGGAAGGTTTGCGTTTCATTGAAGCAGTTATTGCATCTTCTGAACAAGATGGCAAATGGATTGCAATGGAGCCAGTACATGAATAAAACGCTGAATGAACCCATCTTACGCCTAGAAAATATCCGTAAGTCATTTTCGGGAGTACAAGTTTTACATGGTATAGACGTGACAATTAATAGTGGCGAAGTATTGGGTATTCTTGGTGAAAATGGTGCGGGTAAATCAACGTTACTTAAAGTGATTAGTGGTTTACATCAAGCTACATCGGGTAGCGTGTACCTTGATCAAAAACAGATACATATTAAAAATCCTGCTGTTGCTAAAAAATATGGGATCGCGATGATCCCACAAGAATTTAACCTTGTTTCCACTCTCAATGTTTTTGAGAATGTATTTCTTGGACAAGAACTGAAACAAGGCCGTTTTCTTGATAAAAACAAAATGCGCGAACGTACCCAAACATTACTTAATCAACTTGAAACCCATTTAGATCCCGACGCTTTAATTGAGACATTAAGTGTTGCTGAGAAGCAGATGGTTGAAATAGCTAAAGCCTTGGTACACGACGTGCGTATTTTGATCATGGATGAACCAACCACTGTATTAACCAACCAAGAGGTGGCGGTATTATTTAGGCTAATTGACAAGCTTAAAGCACAAGGTGTCACCATTGTATTTATTTCTCATAAGCTAAAAGAAGTGAAATTGTTGTGCGACCGATTAATGATTTTACGAGATGGGCATTTAGTTTCAATTGAGCCGGTAGCAGGCCTAAATGAGCAAGAAATGGCCTCTAAAATGGTTGGGCGAGAGCTTAATCAAATTTTTCCTGAGCATTCACAAGCCAGCACCGAAATAGCCTTGCAAGTTGAACAACTTAGTATTAACAACCTGCTTCATAATATTGAATTTAAAGTACATCGTGGTGAAATTTTAGGTTTTGCAGGTTTGATTGGAAGTGGTCGAACTGAAATGGCGGAAGCGATTATGGGCTTGCGTAAAAAAAATAGTGGTAAGGTAAAAATATTTAACCAAGATGTCACCATTCATGCCGCTAAAGACGCTGTAAAACATGGACTTGCTTACCTCAGTGAAGATAGACAAGGCAGTGGTTTAATTATGAATTTTAACCTGCCAGAAAATATTAGTTTGATTTCTTTGAAAAAATATATCAAAGGATTTATTCAACATAAAAAAACCACAGAGTCTGCCGCTCGATATAGTGAACAGTTTGCCATTAAGGCCCCTTCTTTAGATAGCGAATTACAATATCTAAGCGGTGGCAATCAGCAAAAAGTTTACCTCGCAAAATGGATGGATACAGATCCTGAAATTTTGATTTTAGATGAGCCCACTCGTGGGGTAGACATTAATACCAAAAAAGACATTTATCATTTTATCCACTCCTTAACCGAACAAGGCAAAGCCGTGATTATCATTTCATCTGAGATGGAGGAATTGATCGGTCTGTCACATCGTATTTTAGTCATTCGAGAAGGAAAAATTGCCGGAGAGTTAGTAGGCAAAGAGATTGAAGAGCAAAAAATAATGTTTTTAGCCGCGGGCGTTAATGACAAAACACCTCGAATGGAACCAATATTATGAGCGAAACAACTGAATTAGGAAAAAATAAAATGACCAATAAAAGTGTAAGTGAAACAGCAATACAACCATCTGCTTTATCTAGGTGGATAAAGTCAATTAGTTTAACCAGTATGGCTCCTCTAATTGCACTGATTGTTTTATTGATTCTCAGCGCCATGGTGAGTGATCATTTTTTAATTCCGCGGAACTTAACCAATGTGTTAAGACAAGTATCCTATACAGGCATCATTGCGTTGGGTATGACCTTTTTGATCATTGCCGGAGGAATTGACCTCTCTGTTGGCTCAATGTTGGCATTAGTTGGGGTGCTAGTGATTATGATCCTAAACCATCTTGGCGATGGATGGATGGCAGTGATGATTGCAATTAGTGCTGCAATGGCATTAGGTGCATTTTTTGGTGCAATTAATGGTTGGTTAACTACAAAAGGAAAAATAACCGCCTTTGTAGCCACGTTAGCAACCATGTCTATTTTCCGTTCTTTTACATTATACATCAGTGATGCCGGAGAAATGGTATCGCGAAACAATCTCTATTCAGACGTTGGAACAGGATATTTTCTTGGTTTACCCGTGCCAGTATGGGTATTTCTCATTCTAGCTATTATTGGCCATATATTACTTCGTCATACCGCCTATGGACGACACCTTTGTGCCGTCGGTTCTAATCCAAAAGTGGCCAGTTATTCTGCTATTAATGTATCAAAAGTCTATTTTTTAAGTTTTATTATTTTAGGTTTTACCGTTGGTATATCTGCAGTGATGTTGTCATCTCGCCTCAACTCTATCAGCCCCGGTGATGCGGGCCTATTTTACGAGTTAGACGCGATTGCTGCGGTCGTTATCGGTGGTACAGCACTATCCGGCGGAAAAGGCACTATTTGGGGTACGGTTATCGGCGCGATTATTTTAGGGATAATCAATAACATGCTTAACCTTTCGGGTGTTTCCCCCTACTTACAAGGTGCGGTAAAAGGCTTTGTGATCTTAATAGCCGTTTTAATGCAATACAAACGAGCACAATAAATTTACATATTTATACAACATTATAAAACACTGTTTTTTTAATAGTTCGCTTTTAAGAAATCTTTTTTAAAAGCAATTAAAAAAGCAACATACTACAAACCAAGGAGAGCTAACAATGAACTTATTTAAAAAAATGGGCAAATTAGCATTAGGTGCCATTCTATTAACCACTTTTGCCAGTCAATCAGCAATTGCAGCTAAATATAAGGTAGGTGTTTCTGTTCCATCAGCAGACCATGGATGGACAGCTGGACTACTATGGTGGGCGAATAAAGCGGTTGCAGACTTTAAAAAGTCAGATGATGATGTCGAATTCTATGTCGTTGCGGCAAGCTCTGGTTCAAAACAAG
This sequence comes from Vibrio sp. 2-Bac 85, assembly GCF_037546705.1. Taxonomy (NCBI): domain Bacteria; kingdom Pseudomonadati; phylum Pseudomonadota; class Gammaproteobacteria; order Vibrionales; family Vibrionaceae; genus Vibrio; species Vibrio sp. 2-Bac 85. Next base: position 103,725 of record NZ_JALAAB010000015.1, read on the forward strand.
TGGGTGATGTTGAAGATTTAATGATCCGCGGTATTGATGCTTTAGTTATATTGCCGCATAACCCTGCAACATTACAAACAGTCATTAATGAAGCTTATGACAGTGATATCTATACTGTTGTAGTTGACCGAGAACTAGAAACACCGAGCCAAAATGTATTTATTGCAGGTGATAATGCAGGCCTAGGCACAGTGAGTGGTAAATGGTTAGCTAAAGAGTTAAAAGAAAAAGGTAACATTGTGGTGATTGAAGGTATGCCTATTCCGATTAACAAGCAACGTGTAGATGCATTCGATGCAGAAATTGCTAAGCATAAAGGTATTAAAATACTTGATAGCCAAACAGCTGATTGGTCAACTCAAAAAGCATTAGCAGTAATGGAAAATTTTCTACAAAAACATCCTAAAATTGATGCAGTATGGTGTCAAGATGACGATATGCTAAAAGGTGTTTTACAAGCAATCAAAGAATCTGGTCGTACTGATATCAAAACAGTATTAGGTGGTGCTGGTTCAAAAGATATCTACAAAATGATTAAAGACAATAACCCTGTTGTTCGTGCATCAGTTACTTACCCTCCAAGCATGGTTGCTTCAGGTATTGCATTAGCGGTAGCTGGTTTGAAAAATGAGAAAATAGGAAAAATGTATCATACGTCTCCATCTCGAGTGATCCTTGCGGCTGAGCTCGTTGATAAACATAACGTAGATGCATTTTATACGCCAGAGTCAGCTTATTAATTTACCCGCTCTAAAAGTAAAATATAGCGAGCTTAAGTAAAGATTATTTATCTCGTACTATGATGCCCTCTTCTATTCAACTTGAATTGAAGGGGGCATTTTTGTATTAAAAAATGCAAATATATAATTCACTGATATATGTGCTATGACGTAACTAGATTTTGGCATAACTAGGTTTTAGCATAAATAGATTTTGGTTAAGCCAACTTGTATATCGCTAATCCAGTGCAAGAAAAGGTCTAAAAGATCAGCAATAGAAAACATGCATGACGTAATAAAAATAGCCCCTGCTATGTTAAAATTTCTACTGTATCTAATAAATGGACTTGGCTTAATGAAACAAAAAATCACGGGTTATCATAAAGATCACGAAGAGCATTGGGTTGCACAGTTAGTCTGTGGTCACTTTCAACATGTTAGGCATAATCCTCCCTGGATGGTTCGATTATGGGTAACCACCAAACAAGGCCGAAATTCGATGATCGGACAGCAATTAAATTGTGTCAAATGTGACAACTGCGCTGAAAAAGATCAGCGTGATTAAATCCATTAAGTAAAACAAAGAGAGGATCATACTTCCTCGATTATTTCACCGCTACAGATGCTTTTAATGATGGATTTTTAATTACTAAAAGAATGCCGCTCAAAATCATCATACTGGATATAACAAACACCAATGACACGGATTCACCAAGGAAGACAAAGCCTGCAATGGCAGCTAATACAGGCACTAATAATTGTACAACGGCTGCAACGTTATGACGTAATGACGTTAATGCTTGGTACCACAACAAATACCCTAGCGCAGAGGCAAATACACCAGATAAGACAGCATATAGCACTCCCTCTATTGTTAACTGGGTAGTCTCAATATTAATAAATGCAAAAATGAATAGGAATGGCAAAGTACGGAAAAAATTAAAAATGGTATCAGCACTTGGGTCAGTACTTTTTTTACCTGCTAAAGTATAAAAAGCCCAGCTTATACCAGACATACACATCAATATAAATGCAATTAAAGAAGGGCTGGACATTTGTGGTGCTAATAAATAAATAAAACCAGCAACGGCTAGAATTAAACCTAATAACTCGGCACGACTTAATAGGTGCCCTTTAAATAAACGTGTTACCAACATGGTGACTTGCACAGTAGCGAATAATACTAAGGCCCCCGTTGCGGTATCTAACTGAATATAGGCGTATGAAAATGTTAGTGCATAAATAAACAACCAAATTGCATTAATCCAACTACCTGTACTTTTTTTGTTAATAACGCCCTGCTTTGCGACTTTTTTTAAATCAATAAAAAAATGCTTAACAGCGAGGAAAATAGCTAAGAAAATGCAACCAGAAAACAATCGGATCACAGTAAAGCTACCTGCATCGATTTGGTTATCACCGAGAGCTAATCGACAAAAAACGGAATTAGCAGCAAAAGCTAATAATGCTAACGTGGTTAATACAAAAGTATTATTAAACATAACAGGCTTATTCCCATGAAATATAAAAATAAAGCCTGCGTAAAACAGGCTTTAAGAGTAGTATTTTTTTATAATCGATTTGCATTAACCGATACTATTTTATTGATTAACTAAGTTAATTTAATGATGGCTAAAATACGCCGTTTAAAAAAAGATCAGCTTTAAGCGACGATAAGTGCACTCACTAAACCAATCAAACCACCAAATACACCGCCCCATACAACTAACCAACCTAAGTGTTTTTTGATCATTGCTTGAATGATCTCTTTCACTAATTGTGGCGTCAGTTCATTCAAACGCTGCTCTATTATTTTTTCTATTTTAGCTAAAATATCTTGCATCATATCTGGCTGTTCAATTTCAGTTTTTAATAGTTCGATAAATTTTTCATCGTTAGTTAAATCGATTATTGATGTTTTCATATGTTTGATAAAAGGTTCTCTTAATGGTTTCAATGCTTCTTCACCACCAAACATATCTAACATAGCACCAAATGAGGAGTTCATAATCACTTTTATTAAACCGTCATAGGTTGGATTTAAGTCCACTTTTTCGATCACGGGTTGTAGATTGAGTTGTGCAGGCGAAAAACTACCAGCAGATAAAAAACGATCCACATTTTCTGCAGTAAAGAATTGCGTCATCATTAAACTTCTAATCCCTGACTTAAATTCTTCAAAGTGAGCGGGTACAACACCTGAACCATATAAGAATGGAACTTTTTCAAACAACATAAATATAGCAAGCCAGTTGGTTAAGGCTCCCGATAGCGCAAACAATCCCACCATAATTAATATAGCTGCAATTTCAGTTTCACCCAGTACAAACCCAAAACCTAAGATTAATGCTGCAATTAGGTTAGTGGCTAAACTCTTGTTCATCTCTGTTCCTTGTTTTAGTTATTGTTTTAGTTATTGTTTTAGTTATTGTTTTGGTTATTTTCATGACTGTTAATTTTAAAATTTTGTGTTTTTTAATCGGGCAATTAAATAGACTAAAGACTAATCTAAAACGGCACTTTTTACTTGAATCTAAGAGCCCATAAAATTAATTATCCATTTTTTATCGAAAAAAAATCCAGTTATAAATAACTGGATTTTATTATCATTACACATAATCACTGTAATTATTTTGAGATTTCTTCACGTAACTTTAAGCTACGAAGTGCTTTATCTAACACACCGTTAACAAATTTGTATGACTCATCGGTTGCAAAATCTTTTGCTAATTCGATCGCTTCATTTAGCACTACTTTAGGCGGCACATCAGTACGGTAAGTTAACTCAAACATCGCTAAACGTAATACGGCAATATCAACCATATCAACATCGTCAATTTTACGAGATAGGTACGGAGAAAGTTTTTCATCTAACGATTCAACTCTCTGTACAACACCCATCAACAATTCTTTAAAGTAAGGAACGTCAGCTTTTGACATATCTTGGTCAACAGAGAATTGTTCAATAATTTGTGACACACCTGTTTGCGTGATTTGCCATTGATAAATAGCTTGCACAGCAAACTGACGAGCACGACGACGTTCAGCAGGTTTCATTTTCATTATCCTAATTCCGCCATCACATTAACCATTTCTAATGCGCTTAAAGCAGCTTCGCTACCTTTGTTACCCATTTTAGTTCCAGCACGCTCAATTGCTTGATCAATTGAGTCTGTTGATAAAACGCCAAATGCAACAGGAATATCGTTATCTAACGATACAGTTGCTAGGCCTTTATTACATTCGTTAACCACTAATTCAAAGTGCGGTGTACCACCACGGATAACACAACCCAATGCAACAATAGCATCAAACTTTTTAGATGTAGCAGCACGTTTAGCTACTAATGGCAGCTCAACAGCACCCGGTACTCGAATCACTGTGATGTTCTCATCAGCAACTTGACCTGTACGTTTAAGGGTATCAACTGCGCCAGCAAGTAACTGCTCATTAATAAAGCTGTTAAAGCGAGAGATTACGATTGCGATTTTAGCTTGTGGAGCGGCTAAGCCACCTTCAATTATTTTCATTTTCTACCCTTATTACAAAATTTTTGTGCATTCTAACACAGTTTATTTCTATACTGACACTGTTTATTCGGTGATGTATTCAACCACTTCTAGTCCAAAACCAGATAATGCATGGTACTTTTTCTGCGAACTAAACAAAGCCATTTTTTGCACGCCTAAATCACGTAAAATTTGCGAGCCAACACCGACGCGACGACTTGCACCTTGTGCTTTAGCGGCAATACGTTCACCGGCATCTTCTTGCTGAATATTTTTAATTTGTTCGATCAATGATTCTGCCGTTTCTTGGTGTCCTAACATCACTAACACTCCACCATCTTTGGCTAAACGCGCCAAAGCACTATGCATTGGCCAAGTGCGAGGACTTAAACGATCAGAAAAGAAGTTATCAGCAAATGTATTTTGTAAATGAACACGCACATTAGTAATAGCATCGCTTTTTACTTCACCATTAACTAGCGCAAAATGTACTTGTTTGTCGATAGTATCTTGATAAGCGACCAAATCAAATTCACCAAATTCAGTCGGTAATTTACATTCGCTAACACGTTCAATGGTCGTTTCATTGTTGTTACGGTATTCAATTAAATCAGCAACTGTGCCTAGCTTAATATTATGTTGCTTAGCAAAAACTTCCAAGTCAGCACGACGCGCCATGCTGCCATCTTCATTTAAGATTTCAACAATCACGCCAGCAGGTTCGCGACCCGCAAGACGAGCTAAATCACAACCAGCTTCAGTATGTCCGGCACGAGTTAACACACCACCTTCTTGTGCTTTAAGCGGGAATATATGGCCAGGCATCACGATATCTGTCGGTTTTGCATCTTTACCAATAGCGGCTAATACAGTCACTGCGCGGTCTGCAGCAGAAATACCCGTTGTCACGCCTTCCGCAGCTTCAATAGAAACCGTAAAGTTAGTTGAAAATGCAGCCGTATTATCTTCTACCATTAATGGTAACTTTAATTTTTCACAACGAGCTTCTGTCAGTGTTAAACAAATCAAACCACGACCATATTTTGCCATGAAGTTAATTGCTTCAGGCGTTACTAGGTCCGCAGCCATGATCAAATCACCTTCATTTTCACGGTCTTCGTCATCCATTAGGATAACCATTTTGCCTAAGCGAATATCTTCGATGATTTCTGCAGTTGTATTTAACTTCATTTTTGTTCCTTAAACCTTATGAATTAACCCATGAACCCGCTTTTTGCTAGCAGTTCCATTGTCGACTGTTGTTTTTTATTTGTGTCAGCAGCATGTTCGCCTAATACTAAACGTTCTAGATAACGTGCAATCACATCCACTTCTAAATTAACACGACTGCCAACAGCATAATGTTGCATCGTGGTTTGACTGATAGTATGAGGGATGATGGTTAATTTAAAACTAGCGCCATCGACATCATTTGTTGTAAGACTGATCCCATCAACGGTAATCGAGCCTTTTTTAGCAATATATTTAGCCAAATCACCGGGTGCTTTGATCCAATATTCAACTGCATTGCCTAATGGAGAAATAGACGTTATTTCCCCAACCCCATCAACATGACCACTCACAATATGACCACCAAAACGGTCATTCATTTGCATGGCTTTTTCGAGGTTGACCACAAATCCGGGTTGAATATTTGCAAAGCCACTTAATCGAATAGTTTCATGCGAGACATCCGCATCAAATGAGCTTTCACCTAAACGTGTTACGGTTAAGCAAACACCATTATTGGAAATACTATCACCGAGTTTGACGTCGTTCATATCTAACTCGCCAGCATGCACGGTGATAGTCATATCTTTTTCATTATTTTTAATTGCAGTGATTTTGCCCACTGCTGCAATAATGCCTGTAAACATATTATTCTCGATGGTTAATCAGACGAATATCATCACCTATCTGCATCACAGAGTGTAATTTAAGGGTAATAATTTCGTTCATCGTGGAAAAGTTAGGTAAGTTTACTAAGTTTCTGCTTTGATCGCCCATTAATTTTGTCGCTTGATAGAGAATAAATTCATCAACCAGCTCTTTTTTGAACAATTCGCCAGCTAAAGTTGCACCAGCTTCCACCCATAGGTCATTAATTTCATATTCGTTTAACAAAATCATTAACGCATTAAGGTCGATACGTTGATGATTGTCTGCGCTACAAATAACTTGCTCGACTTCCGCCACACAATTTTTGAATGCACTGCTATCTCGAGTTTGTAACGACACTAATAAAACTTTACCGGGTAAGTTAAATAATTTTTCTTGTAATGTACATTGGTTATTAGAATCTAAAATAATGCGCATCGGTTGGCGCAGATTAGCTTCACTCATTAATTCGCTATTAAAAGCAGGACTGGCTAAAAGCTCTTGATAACGCACATTCAAACTAGGATCATCGGCTAACACAGTATTTATACCTGTTAAAATAGCGCTTTGCTGTGCACGATAATATTGCACATCTGCTCTTGCATCTGGGCCTGTTATCCATTGGCTAAGTCCATTTTTCAATGCTGTTTTACCGTCTAGACTTGACGCCATTTTTACAGTTATTCTTGGACGCTTATATTTCATTCGAGTAATAAAGCCTAAATTTAACTGCTCAGCCTCTTTGGTTAACAACCCCACATCGACTTTAATCCCCGCTTCTTGTAATAAGGCAATACCACGCCCTGCAACTTTAGGGTTAGGATCAACCATTGCAACTACAACACGTTTAACACCCGCTTTAACTAATGCTAAAGCGCACGGAGGCGTTCGTCCAAAATGAGAGCAAGGCTCTAGGGTGACATAACACGTAGCACCAATAGATTGTTGTTTGGCAATTGCTAACGCATTTACTTCAGCGTGACCAGCCCCCGCTTTGTGATGCAACCCCTCACCAACGATCTTGTTCTCTTTAACAATCACACACCCTACATTTGGGTTAGGAGAAGTAGTGAATCTGCCACGTTCAGCAAGTGCGATGGCACGTTGCATATATTTTTCATCAAGCTCGGTAAATAGCATTTTATTAGTACTTTTATTGATTTTAATAATTAATTCATTCATTAATCGGAACAATTAACGTGCTGTATTTTCAACAAGCAGTCAATAATCTTAAGCTTTATTGGCAATATTTATGCTTTATTTAATGCTTTCATTTATTGGTATCTAATCTAGCAATTTCTTCACCAAACTCTTTAACGTCTTCAAAAGCACGATAGACCGAAGCAAAACGAATGTAAGCAACTTTATCCAAGCTTTTAAGTAAATCCATCACTAATTCGCCGACCATTTTGGAAGGTATTTCACGCTCGCCAGTTGCGCGCAATGTAGATTTTAATTTATTCACTGCACTTTCTACCGCTTCAATACTAACCGGACGTTTTTCTAGTGCGATATTTATACCCACAAGCAGTTTTTCTTCATTAAATGGTTCACGGCTGCCATCTGATTTAATCAAACGCGGCATAATAAGTTCCGCTAATTCAAAGGTAGTGAATCTTTCATTACACTCATTACATAAACGACGACGACGAACTTGAGAGCCTTCAGAAACAAGACGTGAATCAATAACTTTTGTATCTTGGGCATTACAAAAAGGACAAAACATAGTGTTTTTCTCTGTTCAATAAACGACGAAATGATAATTTAACATATTTCGATCCCTATAATGATGAGTGCATTAAGCAAGCGCTCACATTAAGGCTTAAAATAGGCGCTTAAGTTAACATATTTATACTCTACGATGGCAGTTTATAAAGTATATTTTATGTTAAAAAGTGATATCTATTTGTTCTAACAGAGGTTAACGTTATGATAGATACTTACAAATTGATCATTTAGACTGTACTTTATATAAGTTATTTATATGAATGTTAACTAGGTCTAAAATTTACATTGTTTGGTTTTAAAAAATAAGGAAGCACAATGACACAACAAAATATGATAATCGGTGGAGGATGTTTCTGGTGTGTTGAAGCAGCTTTTAATCAAGTAAAAGGTGTTACAAGTGCCATTTCAGGATATACCGGCGGTCAAAAAGAAACAGCAGATTATGAAACAGTTTGTTCAGGTACAACGGGACATGTAGAAGTGGTTAACGTTACTTTCGATAGTGAGCAGATTAGTTACTCACAATTATTAAACTTATTTTTTAGCGTACACGATGCAACACAGGTTAATCGTCAAGGTAATGATACCGGTACACAATATCGCTCTGCTATATTTTACTGCAATGAAGAACAACAACAAATAGCGCAGGCATTAGTTGAGCAAATTAATGAGCAACAGTTATTTGATAAAGATATCGTGACAAGCGTAGAACCTCTTGAGACTTTTTATGCGGCAGAAGATTATCATCAAGGATATTATTTAAAAAATCCAGAACAAGGTTATTGTATGGCTGTGGTTGCGCCTAAGTTTCAAAAATTTAAAGCGCAACATGCGCAATTAATGAAAGAATCATAACTGATAAATCCAGCTTGTTATTTACAGAGCCTATTTTATAAAAAAGGGTTAAATAGTTTACTCACTATTTAACCCTTTTTTGCTTTAGCATTCTGATAAAACACTTAGTTTGAAAAGAATACTTGTTTTGAAAGAATACTGGTTAAGTGTTAATTCACATCACTAGGTGCAATAATGAAACCTTGATAACCCGTTGCTTGTAACTCACTGACCCGTTCTAGCTGTTCGTAATCTTCAACTGCTGTAATGATTACATCCACACCAGAACCGAGCGCAGTGTTAATTACTGCACGCGTTAATACAAGTCGCTGTGTCAGGTCTCCTACATCCATTTCGTTACTCATATCACATGACAGTGATTGATCTAGTTTTACATAGTTTGGTTTAATATTTTGTAAGTAAGATAGTGACGCCATCTCTCTTCCATAGTGGTCAATACCAATTTGCGCTCCCACTTCTTTAATTAAATTAGCAAAGTGAATACTCTGTTCAGGGTGATTTAAAATAGCATCCTCTTGAATTTCAAAATAAAAACGACTTTGATCAGGTTGCGCTTTCAAAAATCCTTTTAACCAACTATGAAATTGCAAATCAAGCACGCTGTCATGCGTAATATTAATGGCTACTTTCTTATTACTAGACTTCATTGTAGGGTTTTCAACAATGGCTTCAATTAATGATTTATCGAACTGACTGCCGAGCTCTAACTGCTCTATGTAAGGCATAAATTTAGCCGCACGTATCTGTTTATCATCAATAGTAATAATACTGTAAATTTCATGATGTAAAATTTTGTCGTTTGTAAATGAAACAGAAGGATGCCATTTAAATTTTAGCGATTTATTGGCAATGGCCTCTTTTAAATGAGTGTGCCATTGCGTTAATGTCATATCTTGTTTAACAACACTCTCGTACCAGTGACTCACTTTTGATTCATTTAAAGCATGTTGCAATGCATTATCTGCGTTCGCTAATAATTCAGAAGCCGTTATGTCATCAGTACGAATCGCACCACCAATGGCAAATTGCTCCTCACCATCATAATTTGCATTCTGCATGGCTTCGCTAATTAAGCGAGATACTTTTTGCAAATAGACATTTAGTTGCGGTTGAGATGCTTTAGTGACTAGAAATACAAACTCTCGATTAGAGATACGAGCAATAAAGCTTGGGCATACCGCAGGTAAAGTCTGTTGCATTTCTTTGGCTAAAATTTGGATCGTATTATCTCTAACTTGATACCCAAATTGATCATAAATTGTTTCTAACCAATCTAACCTTGCGATTAATAAACCGCCATAACCGGGATCTTTAATCCAACTTGCAAGTTGTGAATTGAGATATAAACGATTGGGTAATTGCGAAACAGTATCGGTTAATTTTCCTTTTTTTAAGGTAACCACTTCTTTATCTAACTGTGAAAACACTGCTTGTAATTGACCAGACATACTATTGATCGCTAGTACAACTTCTTTAAGCTCTGTTGTTTCAGGGATTGCTAAATTAGGTTGAAATTCTCGTTTTGCAATCAGTTTAGCTTGATCTGCGACACGATGTAATGGTGCAAGAATACGTTTTAAACGAAGATTTAAAATAATTAAAGAGACAAAAAAGATAACTGCTAATGCAATTAATGTATCGCACATTACTTTCCATAATTGGCTGTAACCAATCGCTGGATTTGCTTCTAAATTTAATGTTGCCAGTTGGATCCAGCCATTAGTAATAACACTCTCAGTACTTTGTGACTCAAATAAATTTAGGTCTAAAAACCACTGTGGCACGCCCGCTACTTTAATTGGATTTTCCCATACTTGAGTTTTATTTGTTTCTAACCAAGTCAGGCTAACTTTTTTATAAAATCCACCTTCAAAAATAACATTAATCACAGTTTCAGCTGAGGCTACATCTCCTGTTTCAAGGTGTGGTTTTAACATTAATGTAAGCGCATTAGTTGTATTATTTAAGTCCGACGCTATCTGACTATCCATAAATGTTTTTGTTTGGGTAAACTGAAAATACGCCAAACTCGTTGCTACTAGTAAAAACAGCCCTAGTAATAATGAGTTGATCTGATTAAACAGTGTCATAAATAAGTTACTCCATTGATGTAACAGGTTGCTTTAATTGATTAAGTCCCATGCGATGATTTAAATCATTCCATCGTTTGAGTCTACTGGGTTTCCCTGCCACACGGCCTTGTCTTTTTTCATTGTTTAACCATAACTGTTTACCGTTAAAGCTATACACAGGGATTAAATCTTGACGCTCACTTGCTTTTTTTATACGCCCATCGATGTTATCTAAAATTAATGGTTCCGCAGTTGGATGTTTATAATAAGCCACAACCATATGGTATTGGTTAAGCGTTAAGGATTTAACCATGACGATACGTAATTTATCGTCTGCAACTCCTACAGCCAATAAACTAAAATACTTTGCTAACGCAAAATCTTCACAGTCCCCTGCATTGGCACCTATAAACTCTACGGGTGTTGCCCAATAATTACTTTCACCCCACAGTTTTTGATCCGTTGTAAACTGTAGTTGATTAAAAAAACGGTTAGTACTAATTAATTTTTGTTGTTCATCTTTATATTGCTTATTAAGAACTTTTAACCATGCGGAACCACGCTTTGCCGCACGTTCTCCATAGTTCTTTTGCAATACAGAGATTAACTTTTTGGTATCTATATTTATCGGAATGCTTGCATATAGGTAAACACTACTCATATATACAAACAAACCAATAAAGAATATTTTTTTTAATAAACCATATTTACTATGCATTTAGTTCATAATTATTGCTCACGATGATCAACGGTATAAATAGTCCATTTCATATCTACAATATCTGCTGCACCATCTATCTCAGCAACAATACGTCTATTTTGAGCATTCACATATTCATCATTACCTTCAAACAGAAGTTGCTCAAATCCTAAACCAACCGTGCTGATTCTATTTTTATCAACGCCATATTGATTAACTAATATGTTTTTAACTGCGTCAGCACGCTTTAAAGAGAGTTGTTTATTATGTTGCGCACTACCTACAATACTGGTGTGCCCTTCAATCATCACAGTAATCGAAGAATACTCTTTCATTAAATCTGCTAATGTTTTGATTTCTGCATAATATTTACCATCAACAAATGCAGAGTCATTATCAAAATTTACCAACAGTTTCACACGTACTTTTTCAAGGTTATCTGTACTGCAACCGTCATTATTCACTTCTGCACCGAGTGCTGTAGCAGGGCATTTATCACGAGCAGATATAATGCCATCCCCTTCTAGGTCCGATAAATCATAAGCTTGTACAGTAGGTTCCGGTGTCATTTCAATAATATTAGATGAACAGCCACTCACTAATATAGCGGCAGCAAATAGACTAATTATTTTCATTGTATACACCTCCTTCAAATTGTTCTTCACCTTGCCAAGTTGCAGGACGAGTCACTCGCAACGAGTCTAATAATTTCCCCATTGAATGCAATACACGATATTGAGCTATTATTTCGGAAAACTCGGCGTCTAAAAAGTCACGTCTCGCTTGATATAGTTCATTTTCGGTATCTAATAAGTCTAATAAACTACGTTGGCCTATTTTAAACTGTTCTTTATAATCAGCCTGTGTATCTTTAGAAGCAATAACATGCAATTTAATATATTTCTTTTGTAAATTTAATTGCTCAAATGCATCCCAAGATAAAATAAAGCCTTCTTTTACTTCACGATGTGCGGTCATATTTAACGCTTTAGCTTCATTAATTCGATAAGCCGTTTCTTTTGCATAAGCGAGGTCTTTACCGCCTGAAAACAAATTATATTTAAAACGAAGCATCGCCGTGACATCATTATTATTACCACCAACATCTCCACTAGTGTAATTACCATCAACACCATCAACGTTATCATTAAAATTAGCATCAATTTCAAATGTGACTTCAGGGTAATAGGTTGATTTAGCACTATCGTATTGTGCATGTGCAGATTGTATATCGTTGCTTGCAGCCCATACTGAAGGGTGATTTTTAAACGCTATTTCGAGGCCTTCATCGCGAGTAGCGGGTAACATGCTGCGATCTGGAAAAGGAATAACAAGATTTTCTGGAGTTTGATCAATGAGACGATAAAACTTAGTTTTGCTGTCTAAATAATTGTTTTTAGCAGCAATCAAATTTGATTGTGCCTTCGCTAAACGCCCATTAATCTGAGATAAATCCGCCTTACTACTAAAACCAGATTCAGTACGTTCTTTAATTTGGTCATAAATTTCAACGTGCGACTGTAAGTTTTTTTCTGATAAAGAAACCAATTCTTCAGACTCAATAAGCTCCAAATAGACTTTAGTTATCTCTAATGCAATATCTTCAGCAATTGAATGTAAACGCCATTGTTCTGCACTCGTTGCATAACTTGTCCGATCCACTTCACTACTGGTACGAAAACCGGTAAATAAGTTTTGTTTTAAACTTAAGCCCAATTCACGTCTTGTTAAGTTCTCAGGATCATCATTTGTGTCATTTCTGGTGCTTGGACTATCGGTATACTCATAACCAATTCCACCAGTTACGTCTAAAGTCGGTAAATAACCAGCTTCTGCTTGATCCACTTGTTTCTCTGCTGCTTTAAATCGAGTGAAGGCAGCTCTAATTTCAGGATGAGTATCTAAAGTATGAGCAACTGCTTGCTCTAATGATTGACTTTGCACCGACAAAGGTAACAATGCCAAAGAACTAAAAGCGATTAATACTGCTTTATTTGCTATTCCACGTTTTAATGGTTTCATTCTCTCTCCATGAGCGTTTTTAATATTCACGTAACGCCATCTCTTTTGCTCGTAATAATGGGTTTAACATATATTCAAGTACAGTGCGTTTGCTTACCATTACGTCGACGCTTGTTAGCATTCCGGGAATAATCGGCATATCGTTCTTATCTTTACGGTTCATACTTGATTCATTGGTTCTGATTCTAACAATATAAAAACTATTACCTTCTTCATCTTGTGTAGTATCTGCACTGATATGCTCAACAACACCTTCAAGACCACCGTATCGGGTAAAATCATAGGCTGTAATTTTAACGCGTGCAGGTAAGCCCACATGAATAAATGCAATATCTTTAGGAATTATTTTAGCTTCTACTAGTAACTTATCTTCTGTTGGTACTATTTCTAATAGTACTTGGCCAGGTTTAACTACACCACCTAGTGTATTGATATGCAAGGTTTTTACTGTACCAACAACGGGAGAAGTGATCAGAGCCTTAGTTACTTTATCTTTTACACCTACTTGTGCTTCTGTGATCCTAGAAAGTACTCCCTGTTTTTCATTTAATTGAGCTCGAGCATCTGTACGAAATGCAAACACTAGTTCACGTCTTTTTAAGATAGACTCTTCTAAGGCAGATTGTTGCCTTGGTATTTGTGCTCGTAATGAATTAATTTCGCCATTTAAATCATTAACGGTTCGTTGTAATTTTAAGTACTCTACCTCAGGCACAATATTTTTTTCAGCTAAAGGGCGAGTTAAACGCATTTCTCTGTTTGCTAACCGTAAACTACTTCTTAATGTACTGATCTTAGATTCTATTTCTTTAATTTCTTGTTGGCGTTGTTTAATTTGTTGGGCCTGGATTGCAACTTGGTTTTCTAAGCTGTTTAAACGTCCAATATATTCATCTTGCTGGCGTTCCACTAGTGTAGCGGCAGTGGTTTGCAAATCTTCAGGAAACTGTAATATTTTTTGTTCTATTTTTATTTGTAATTTCCAATCCTTTACATTGGCTATCAAGATGCTGCTTAATTCCGATCTTAAACGAATAATATCAGCTCTAAGTGCGTCAACTTCTTGAGTTTGTTGTGCCATATCTGAGCGGAATCGAGTGTCATCAATACGCGCTAAAGGCTGACCTTTAGTGACTAGCATCCCCTCTTTCACGTATAAATCTTGTAAAATACCGCCATCCAAACTTTGAATTATTTGTACTTGTGAAGAAGGAACAACCTTACCTTCTCCTCGAGTCACTCGATCTAATTTTGCATAATAAGCCCACACAAAAAAGCATACGAATAAAGCAGCTAAAGCCCACACAGTTAAGCGCTGTGCAGTTGGTGTTTGAGTTATCATCGCACCATAAACATCATCGGCCATTTCTAAATCATGTTTAGATATTTTCATGATTTAACTCCTCCAGTAGTACTAAGATTACCTGAAGCAAGCTTCTCTAAAATAATATCCTTTGCATCATTCGCGACTATTTTTCCATTCTCTAGTACAATAATCCGATCAACCAACTGTAATAGATGCATCTTATGAGTGATCAGCAACAAGCTGCGATTTTTTATGGTTTGTTTCATTGAACTAATAAACTGTTTTTCAGCACGTGCATCTAAACTTGCAGTGGGCTCATCAAGCAATAATATTTGCGGATCATTCAAAATAGCCCGCGCTAATGCAACAGCCTGACGTTGACCTCTAGATAACGTTATTCCCCCTTCACCAACTTGTAAATCCAAACCTTCAGAAGCAAAATCCGTAAATAGTGTCACACCCGATAACTGAGCAGCACGTAATAATTGATACTCAGTAACTTGTCGAGTACCGAACAGAATATTGTCTTTAATCGTGCCATGAAAAAGAATGATATCTTGAGGTAAGTAACCTATATTACTGCGTAAATCACTCGGATGAATTTGTCCTTGGTGCAGACCATCGTAGCGAATACTCCCTAACACAGGTTTATAAAGGCCTAAAATTAGTTTTGCTAATGTGGTTTTCCCTGACCCATTACGCCCTATAATTGCAATTTTTTCACCTGGTTTAATGTGCAAAGAGAAAGGGTATAGAGCTGTTTTTTCAGTATTAGGATAATGGAATGATACTTGCTCACATTCAATATTCCCCTGTAACTTGTTGCGACTTACTAGGTGCCCTTTATTCTCAAACTCCCCTTCTTGCTCCATAACACTGTTGATTTGACGTAAAGAACTCATCGTTTGATTATAGCGAGTCATTAACGAAGCAATTTTAGCCATCGGCCCAATCGCTCTACTAGACAACATCACCGCCGCAATAATCGCCCCCATAGAGATCAGACCTTCAGATACTCGATAAACTCCTAATACCATCACAGCAACAACAGAGATTTGTATAATGAAGCTTGATACATTAGCCACTGAATTAGTTATCACTTTTACTTTTAATTGCCACTTTGAAGTATGACCAACCATTTGTTGCCAAGTATGTTGAATAATACCTTCAGCGCCATTAGCTTTTATTGACTCCATCGAAGACAAACTTTCTACTAAATGACCATGTCGTAGACCTGAAAATTTATTACTTTCTTCAATTGCTACTTTTAATTTACTTTGCACAATCAGGCTATAACTAATAATTAATACAGTCGCAATGACTGCGAAAATAGCCAAGTCGCCAGAAACTAACCAAATGATAAAGATAAAGAAAATAGAAAAAGGTAAATCAACTAATGCGGTAATGGTTGCTGAAGATAAAAAATCACGAATACTATCAAACTCACCCAGTTGACGAGCCATGCCACCCACACTTGAAGATCTTTTTTCTAGAGGGATACCAATTGCTTTAGCAAACAGTTTAGATGATATTTCTACATCGACTTTTTTACCTGCTACATCAATGAGGTAGGCTCGAATTTGCTTTAATATAAGATCAAATATATAAGCGACACCTGCTCCGATGGCTAATACCCATAACGTTTCAAAAGCAAGATTAGGCACTACTTTGTCATACACATTCATCACCAATAATGGTGACAACAATGCAAATATATTAATTAAAATAGATGCAACAATCACATCTCGATAAATTGGTGCAGATTCTCGAATGCTGCTCCATAACCAATGCTTTTTAGTATCGTGAATATGAACATCAAAGTGACGATCACCATGATATTTTTGTTTAATCAGGAAAAGATAACCTACATATTCAGCTTCTAATGCAGCAATGGTTAACAGTTCTTCACCACCCGTTTCAGGAAATGAAACACGCGCTTTATCAGCGGTGATATCAATCTCATGCAATATGCAGGCTTGTTTATTTTTGAGCATTAAAATACAAGGCAGCAACATATCAGGGATAGCAGATAAGCTCCTACGATCCATTTTTGCACTCAACCCAGCTCGACTCGCGGCTTGTGGGAGTAGCTCAGGAGTAAGATGTTGATGAGTTAACGGTAAACCTGCCGCTAATGATTCTGCTGAACAGGGCGTAGAGAAATGCTCACTTAATAGAACTAAGCAATCTAATAATGGATCATGTCCAATACGAGTTGAGCTGTTTATTTCCCACTGTCCTGACTGAGGCTTTGTTTGCTTCAATGTTGACCCTTTATTATCAATAGTCATCATAACCCTCCTTAGAGAGCATTATGACGACTATTTTCATTTGCGTAATAGAAAGAATACTAACGTTTTTATAAGTAGTTATCTATTTAAAAACATGATCTTAAAAAACGTTACCTAAATAGTTAATTAAAATACACTTAAAAACCATTTAAACAAGATAACGTTAAATAAAATATCATTTAAACATAATTAATTATACATATTCCACTTAAACAATTTCATCATCTAATAGTGAGGATGTATCTTCAACAACCGTGTCCCCAATGATTAAAGCGCCATCGTTTAACAGATTATTAATAACAATTTCTTTATCAAAATCGGATACCTTACCCACAGTATCGATCCCTTCTAATTGGGTATCTTCTAATACGATTTTCTGTGTAGGAGAGTAACCACCGTCTTGATATGTTGTAATTGTTGTATCTTTTCCGTCGAAACTAAAGTCTAAATAGTCTCCAAGGGTATTTTCTGACTCTCCCTGTAATAGATCACTTAAGTCCAATTTATCTTCATTAACATTAAAGTCTGTTATCGTATCACTGCCATATGTATCACTAGCAGTCCAAACAAACGTATCAATTCCAGCACCACCAGTTAGAAGATCATTACCTACTCCACCAATTAATATATCGTCACCTAAACCACCATCTAATTGATCTTCTCCGCCATCACCACTAAGTTGATCATCACCAGCACCACCAGTTAGCGCATCTGTATTACTGCCTCCGAATAGCAGATCATCTCCCTGATCACCATTCAAAGTATCGTTACCTGTATCACCGTAAAGCGTATCGTTACCAGCTCCACCATTCAGAGTATCATTTTGAGATTTACCGTATAATATATCTTGGCCATCATCCCCATTTAAAATATCTTCACCAGAAGCGCCATCCAACATATCATTACCGGCTCCGCCGTTTAATGTATCGTTACCAGAAACTCCGAATATTTCATCATTACCACTTCCACCGGTCAGCGTATTATTGTTCTCATCGCCTGTAATAATAGAATCTGCATCGGCAGTCAGTGACTCAACAGGCTCCATTACATCAGTATTAGTAACAGTAGCATCACTAATATCAGTGACTTCCTCAAGAACCCCAGTTTCAGCAGAATGAAGTACAGTGACATACGCCACAGCGGCATTTGAAATAGAACCATTCTCATCTTTGATTGTATAAGTAAAAGAATCTGTCCCTGTATACCCATCGTTTGGAGTATAAACAACATCACCATTAACAATTTCAAGTGAACCATATTCAGGATCACTAAGTGTGTTAATACTAATACCTTGGCCAACATCGTTCGCTAATAAATCAAGTGTAATTGGTGTATCAATAAGCGTGTTTGGACTGTCTTCTGTATTACTAAGATTGCTTTCAATCCAAACGTTATCGCCAATCCCATTGAGGCTCATGTTTAAATCAAGGACATAATCGCCACCTTGATCCCAATAAATTATCTCAACAGAATGTAAGCCTGCAGACAATGCGATCTCTGCAATCGAGTCAACAGGTGCTGTGATAAGACTATATGTAAATACATCTTCTCCATCGATGATAAGCTGGAAACCGTCATCATGATTAACTGTAAATAGATAAATACCTGCTTCTTCAACATTTAAGTTGCCTGATACAGCTATAATTCCATCAGTAGCGGTTTCTGAAGATCCACCGTCAATCGTAACAATAGAGTCAGCATCACTATTTAAGAAAGCAACAAGATTTGCAGGTATTCCACTATCATCTGCACCAACAGCAACACCTGAACTTTGATCAACATCACCTGTAGATTTATAATCAAGCTTTGTAGAAATAAAGGAAATGTCAGCTGTAGGGTTATCAATAATGTACTGTTTTACCACATCTAAGGAAGAAGTATTTTGTTCCTCCAGTGCTTCATCATAACCCCAGTATTTACCAGAAAGACCTGTTTTTGGACTTGCATCATCAAATGCAACTGGTTGAGATGTAACAACAGAAGCATCACTAACAGACTCTTCATTAACGATCAAACTACTAGTCATTATTAAATTATTGGCTTCGTCAACACCATCAACACGTACTGTAGCTTTTGCTGTACCGGTTTTAGAACCATCACTAATGGTGTACTCAATATCAATTTCTTTAGAGTCGCCATCATTTAAGGTTACGCCTAACTCTTCACTAGGGGTAAAGACCAATTTGCCATCAACAAGCTTCCCAGTACCGACAATAAGGCCATCAACGGTGATATCTACAGCATCACCACCATCTATGACACTTTGCCCTGCTATCTCTGTGATAATGATTTCTTCATTATCATCGTCGAAATCGTTAGACAATAAATCAATAGCAATTGAACTGTTTTCATCAGTGAAAATAACACCTTCGGTAATAGTAGTATCTACTGCCGGTAAATAATTTGTCACATCAACGGCTTCACTTGCATCATTATAGTTAAGGTCAAGTACAACAGATTCGGTTGTTTCACTACCATCTGCTTGTGTTCTAGTAAATGTAATTTCATCTGTAACGGTTCTAGATAGCGTCATATTTTGTACTACATAGGTACCATTTGATCCGGAAGTTGTTAATTCAAAGCGATCCACCGGTGACTCTTTATCAAAGGTAAAGGTATAAGTATCTACAAAAGAACCACTTTGTCTGTAATGAGATTGTATTTCGCTTGTTCCATCTTCAAAATAAGCTGTGATGCTTACTTTAGTCGCATATTTACTAGACTCATCAAAATAACCACCTAAACCATCAAGCGTAAAGGTTACTTCGTTAATATTTTCACCTTCAATGTCTATAACAAGTGTCTCACCTTGGCTTAGTCCATTGTCATCCCCGTTACCAATACCACTACCTATATGCGTGTTTCCGTTCCATGCTGTTAATATAGTGGAATCATTTTCATCAGTAGTTTTTAACGAGGTTTTAATCGTTGCATTACCACTGATTGCAGTTACTGCTGTACCATCACTGTTAACCGTTCCCCAGTCATTCACACTAGCCACATAGTCTGAACTACCATCATCATCAAATGAACCTATACCAATATCAACAGAGTTGAGTTTAATTTCTTCTTCGTCAGGTACAAATTGCACTTCAGAATCAGAGTCATACTCTTCACCAGCGACCATATCAACCCAAACACCATCAACAGATACCTGCAATATTCCATATTGAGGTAATTCATCTAGACGAATCGTTGTATCGTAAGTCATTTCAGTATCGTCAACTGCCTCTGGCGCATAATCGACACCATTAATAGTGATAACAATATCCTGCACTGTACCGTTCAGATTAACAGTATGAGTCTCAGTGATTGTTTCATTCGAATCTAATGCCTGAATGTCATTGTTTGTATTATCAACTTCGTAATTCCAAGTACCATCGGGATTAATAGTTAAAAGACCTAATTGAGCAGTTCCAGTTGTATTGGTAAAAGTAACTGTAGGATTGAAATTTTCACTATCAGTGGTATCAACATCACTAAATGTTAATTTACCCGATACAATCAATTTATCGTCATTTATATCCTTATCTTCAGTAACCTCACCCAGAGCAGTATCTCCAGCACTTGCATCTACAGTAATTTCAGTTGGATCTTCAGCACCAAAAATTGTTATAGGGACATCCGTCGTTACACCGTTAATAGAAACCGTATAAATTTCAGTAATACGTTCACCTGCATCTAAATATTGTGCAGCTTCATTATTTAAAACATATTCCCATTGAAATTGACCTGGTTTACTAGCCGTTGGATTAGGTGTTAATGTGAGATCACCAATAGCTTCACTTCCACCAGTAGAGCTTATAAACGTAGAAGTTGGTTCATATGTATCTGATTCTGTATAGTCAGCATCACTAAATATAAAGGTCCCCTGAACACTTTGAAGATTTCCACCATCTTCCAAAACTCTCCCTTGTGCTGAATTAGCCCCTGCAATTTGAATGATAGTAGGATCATCTTGCGGTGTTATCGTTACATTGACAGTTCCTACTTCACCTTCTTCGTTAGTATAAGTAAAGCTATCCGCCCCATTAAAGTCAGCATTCGGTGTGTATTTCACCGTGCCATCAGCATT
>NZ_JALAAB010000016.1:0-120333 GCF_037546705.1 Vibrio sp. 2-Bac 85
AGATAGTTATCCCATTTTAAAATTATTTGAAGAACACCATGTTTGTGTCGCTTCACCGGGCGCTTCTATTTTACAAAGTCAGCCCTCGTTAGCTGAGGTTGCTCAATATCCAAGCATTATCGCATCTCCTTCAAGGCCTAACTTTAAAGGCTCTATTGATGATTGGTTCAAAACATTTGGTTTTAAAAGAAATGTAGTGGTTTCTGCACCTTGTTTTTCAATAGTGCCAATGTACCTTGAAACAACGGACTCTATTGCTTTTTTGCCCTCGCGTGCAATTAAAGGATTGGATTTAATTGAAATAAAACTTGAAGAGTCTCCCGATAAATTCGATGTTATCGCTGCTTGGCATCCGCGCTACAGTGAAGATGCGTTGCAACGTTGGGTGATATCTATGCTTCAAGTTGAGCCATAAAATAAATGGGGTCAGAGTAAACTTTATTTTATTATCTTAAAAGGGCGTCCCATTTTCTTTGGATGCATGATGTTACCCGTTAGTTTTTCTATTTGGTCTTTAAATGTGTCGCTGCCGATTACCATGCCTTTATTGGTTGCTTGACGAATATCGTTAATCATTTTTGCATCTAATTGATGTTGAAATAGGGCTCGGTAAGATGATTGCCTTGCTTGAGAGTCGTTGCTTATTGAAGTAAACCTGATGTGGAGTACAAAGCTGAGAGGTTTTACCTAGGGCGTTGATTTGATAGCTTGACCATACGTATTCGGCAGGGGCATTAACCATATCGCTCTCACAGGGTTGAGTTCAATATAACGATATAGTTGGATTAAGTATTCTTCGGTTTGCACTAAACAAGATTTGAAACGACGTTCCCAAAGTGTTCTGGTACGTTTGTATGTGTAATTAAAATATCTGACATATTGTCTACCAAGTGATTGCATCATAAGGCTAACAGCATTGGCTTTTTTAAGGAGTAAAAAGCAAATGAACATGATTTGTCATCAATACCCACGCGTGAATTTCAACATTAAATTTACGTGAATGCTCTTTTAGCCATCTAGCATATGCTTTAAAGTCTTGTTCAGACGTGAAACAAAGGTGGCGATTATTACCTCGTTGAATAACGTGTTGAGGAATACCGATTGGGCAAATTCTTTGGGATCTTGGCATGTGCAACTTCCCTGTTAAAATGACTTGAACTAGAGAGTATAGCTGATAAATTTAAGTTTACTCTGACCCCATTTATTACAACTGACTTAAATTAACAGCTAGCCTCAACGTCAGTCGTATCGGCTGATATTTTTCTTATTGAAGGGAATTAAATAAATAGTGGGTAGAATTGATGAGAAATGAAGATGATAACTGGACTATTTGTCCTGAATGTCAGGGATGTGGCACAAAAAGTAAGGGGCTGCGCAAGAAAGTGAGACTCCGCTACCAGAGCGAGTTAGCGCAATTTGAAAAAACCAACAGCCAAGGGGCAGCACCCGTTCGTCCTAAGAGTCACCGCGATACATGCGTGAACTGTAAAGGATCAGGGTTGATTCATTCTGCGACTCTTCCTTTAGCTGATAAAGAAAACTACCCACACCTTGCCATTATTGGCGCGGGAATGGGCGGGGTGGCTCTTGCCGTAGCTTGTTTGCACCGTAGAATTCCTTTTACTCTTTATGAACGTGATAGCGCCTTCGATACTCGTTCTCAGGGCTATGGGCTCACGCTGCAACAAGCGGCTAGAGCGATCGATGGATTGGGAATTTTATCGTTAGAAGAGGGAGTCATTTCAACTCGACATGTGGTTCATACGATAGAAGGCAAAGTGGTCGGTGAATGGGGGAAAAGAAAGTTGGGGCTGTCAGATGAGAAAACTTCACCGAAGCGTACCAATGTGCATATAGCCAGGCAGTCGTTGCGCTTGGCTCTGCTTGAGCAGTTAGGTGGAGATGATGCGGTGCAGTGGGGGCACCATTTGGTGGATTTTACAGAACGTCAAGACGAAGGTGTGGATTTGAGCTTTCAAGTAAATGGGCAGATGAAGCTCGCCAATGCGGATCTTGTTGTGGGGGCGGATGGCATTCGTAGTTCGGTGCGCAGGTTGTTGATTGGTGAGGAGGTTTCCCCATTATGTTACTTAGGTTGTATTGTGATTTTAGGGATTTGTCCTTTGGCTGATATTGAAGGTGCGGGAGAAGGTATTGATAGTGCTTTGCTGGATTCGGCCACGGTATTCCAAACAGCCAATGGTAATGAGCGGATCTATATGATGCCTTATACATCAAACTCGGTGATGTGGCAGCTGAGCTTCCCACTGTCAGAAAAAGAGGCTAAGGCGTTGAGTGCTCAAGGAACTCAAGCACTCAAGGAAGAAGCATGTCGGCGATGTCAGTGGCACGATCCTATTCCCCAGATTTTAACAGCGACGCGGGTAAATCAGATTTCTGGTTATCCCGTTTATGATCGAGCACCAATCGAGGCTGACTTATTGGCGAAAGGGGATAAGGTGACCTTGATCGGAGATGCGGCTCACCCGATGAGTCCATTCAAAGGGCAGGGTGCAAATCAAGCTTTGCTGGATGCGCTGGCACTGGCTAGGGGGATCAAAAAAGGGTGTAGACCCTTATCGAAATGGCGAAAAGCAGGCGTGAGGGAAAGTGTATTGACTGGGTTTGAAGCAGAAATGTTAGAGCGCAGTGCTATTAAAGTTAAGGGTTCTGCAGAGGCTGCACAGTTTCTGCATTCAGAAGTCGTGCTCCATGAGGGCGACGAACCGAGAGGACGGTGCCTAAAGAGAAAAGGAAAAATGAAAAAGAATAAAGAGCAACATGACGGTAAACCGAAATAATTGCTATCAATAGATCATTAAATAAGCATAGTCTTTACCAATAAAAGTGACAATGTTGCTTATTTTCTTGTGTTGTTGGCATGAAATAAAACTAGCTACGGGGGGGGCGTTAGTGAGTTAGCTTTGTAAGGCGGAGAGGAGAACATTGCTACTTAGAAATTTTGCATTATTTATTTATTGAGATCACCATATTTACGCTCGCTTTCTCCCAATAGAGAGCGTAAGTAGCAAAAGGCAAGACACGACCCCATTGATTCTCGTTTCTCAAAAAAAATACCAAACTCATCGCGAAGACGCTTCGCTTCACTGAGGGCACGAAGAAAAGGACTCGATCTTGGTTGATTCATAATTGTGCATAAGAGACAGCGGAGACCATGAGAATGAGAGTATATTCAATTAATGAATCGGCAAAAAATTTCCACGGAGACCATGGGAACGAGAAAAATAGTTATTTCTGTATTATAGTATCTCAGTTTATTTTTTATTATTTCGTGTAACCAATTACTTCCTAGATTCGCATAATAAGTGCAATTTTAGTTTTTTAATATTTGAAATAATTGAATATATACTTCCACGCAACGCATGATGTTACGCCAAAAATAAGATGCAAATGGTTTCATTACTTGTTAAAAATCACTTAGGTTTTTCTCGGGTATGTTAGGTTTTATTGGTGAGGAGTGTAAATAAGTAGGGTCAGAGTAAACTTTATTCTATTACCTTAAAAGGGCGTCCCATCTTCTTTGGATGCATACTGTTACCTGTTAGTTTTTCTATTTGGTCTTTAAATGTGTCGCTGCCGATTACCATGCCTTTATTGGTTGCTTGACGAATATCGTTAATCATTTTTGCATCTAATTGATGTTGAAATAGGGCTCGGTAAGATGATTGCCTTGCTTGAGAGTCGTTACTTATTGAAGTAAACCTGATGTGGAGTACAAAGCTGAGAGGTTTCACCTAGGGCGTTGATTTGATAGCTTGACCATACCTATTCGGCAGGGTCATTAACCATATTGGCTCTCACAGGGTTGAGTACAATATAACGATATAGTTGGATTAAATATTCTTCGGTTTGCACTAAGCAAGACTTGAAACGACCTTCCCAAAGTGTTCCGGTAAGTTTGTATGTGTAATTAATGCACAATGGGGTCAGGTCTTTCATTTTGTAATGCACAATGGGGTCACCCATTAGTTAGTTCCGGTCAAGCTGGTATGCAAGTTTCCTTGGTTTTTTAACCAAGTATTAAGTCGACCATGAACAGTTTATTTATTGTTTATTAATACACGCCTAAAAATCACAATGTTGGTGTCAATATGCACCAGTCACCCATCTGAATTAAAGCGGTGTAGTCATGCAATGTTGTATGGCTACGGCTCTTGGCTTTAAAAGCCTCAGTAATTATTTAGTGCCAACGTTAATCCAATTCTTTGCAGGTTTTTCTGCAATTTAACAAGTCTATGGTTCGGCTCTATTCAAGCCGTCCAACCCGTTGTGGCTTTAATGTTGGGCATATCTTTTTACAATAAATAAGATGGTATCGTTCAAGGCTCAATCAAGTC
The DNA here is from genome assembly GCF_037546705.1 of Vibrio sp. 2-Bac 85. NCBI lineage: Bacteria > Pseudomonadati > Pseudomonadota > Gammaproteobacteria > Vibrionales > Vibrionaceae > Vibrio > Vibrio sp. 2-Bac 85. The sequence goes on from NZ_JALAAB010000016.1 coordinate 4,359, forward strand.
TAATGGTTTTACCAACCCCACGTGTAACTCATGAACGATGCCAAATTCTTAACAAAAAGCTTTTTCTGCATTAAACGGAACTTTGTCTCGCAAAACATAAAAACAAGCTCTGGCTAATTTATGTGCTACCGTTTTGATCGCAACGGTTTGATTTGTTTTAGCTAATTTTCGTTGATAGTAACTTTTAACGGTTTTGTTATAACGAATGGCAAAATTGGCCGCTTCTACAAAAGCCCAGGCTAAGTATTTATTGCCATTTTTGGAATTGGTTTTCCCTTTCTTTTTACCATTACTATAACGAGCACCACCGATACAACGGCAATATGATGCATAATTTCCTACTTTATTAAAGCGTTGTATATCACCCGTTTCTAACATAATTGTAAGTGCAAGAATATTACCTATCCCATCAATACTGGTCAGTTGTTGAAAATCCGCGGTGAGTTTCACTTGTGTTAATACAACCTTTTCTAAGAGTTTGATTTGCTCTTTAAGACACTTCATAACCGTCAGATTACAAATAGTTGCTTGTGCTGTATTTGTAGATGAGAAGTGAGTCGTTATCTCTTCTGGCGTTAACTGTTTTATCTTATTATTGCTCATTTTATAACTCAAATGACGCATGTATAAACCTTGAATAGACAAGAGATTCTGAGTGGCTTGTTGAACCAGTTGCATACGTTTACGCATTAAATCTCTGACTGTTCGTTGTTCTTTTGGATAAATATAACCTTCAGGTAATACGCCTAACCGTAGCATTTCAGCAAGCCAGTCAGCATCACTGTTATCATCCGCATATTTCAAGCCAGAATATTGTTGGATAGCTGCTGTATTAGCGAGATGCACTTCGAATTTAGCTTCGTTTAGGGCATCAACTAGCCAATACCAATTGAAGGTAGACTCCACAACTAAGCCGGTTAATTGCTTTTTATAGGGCTCAAGAAAATGAAATATTTGAGTTAAGTCATTAGGTAATTTACGTCTCGCCATCACATCACCAGTTTGATCTTTAATTGAAAAAACGCTGTTATTTGAATGTAAGTCAATACCGCCATATAGTTTCATGTTAAAGCCCTCATTTAGTTATGCGTATACATACATTTTAGGCTTGAAATGATGGTAGGAACTTACTATATGATTATCAAGTCTTTCATTTTGCAAGTCTTTCATTTTGCATTCTTTAGTAATTAGGTTCTGATATAAGTCGCAATGGGGGCGATAGTGCTTTAGCTTCATAACTCGCAAAGGGGCACAAATACCTTAAAAAATAAACTAATATTCTTTGTATTAGTGGTTAAAATTAATAAGCCACTATAAACGTCTGTTATGATCACATTGCTGTCATAAATAAGCTTCCCTAAGATGATCGCTTTTGCACAAAGGGGAGGGACTTGCTACTCAGTGAGCCTCGCATCCACTTTGAGCGACCGTCCATTGGGTTTTGAAACACAAACTTTTGCTCGAATATTATTTTTTATAGATATTTTTAAAGCGCATCATGGGCACTGGATTGAGCGGGTTACGACTAAGTTGAACCACGGTAAATCGCATTAATGTCTTATGAAACCCTGCATTGGGTATTGCATTTCGTACTTGCTTGATAAAAGCCTTGTCGATATGATTTTTAACGAGACCCAATGAGAAATCAATTAAATCGGCTTTTCTAAATACTTCAGCTAACTTTTCATACGGCCCTTTATAAGTAAAGAGTAAATGGTGCATATCAATGATAATTTGAATCTCTTCCTTCCAATCCTCTAAGCCTTCATGTTCAAGATATTGATGACAGTCTTGATATGATGGGACTAAATAGTCAACCCTGTTATGCGTCCATAATGCAATATCATGAAAGGCCGCCGCAATTTGTATTTTTTTACTATCTTCCATTGTTATATCTGGCATTAAATAATGGCAAAAATTTAGCATTCGGGTCACATGGTTACGATAGCCATTAAAGTCATTTTTTATGACAGGTTTATACGTTTCTAAAATCTCATCTGCCAGCGAATAGCTCATTACAACGTTCATTGTTACACCTCTATTAATTCAATGAAGTAAGTTTAAAGTCTTTTAGTTAAGGCTATAATGGTCAAAATGACACATAACATTACTTTTAGGCCAGTCTATATGATCAACGTGGTGATAGTGGTTTTCAATAGAATTAGCATGTTTCACTTATCTGTCCCTACGGCTATTTTCAACGATGCGGCACTAAATAGTGAAAAATTATTTGACGTAAAAATATGTGCAGAACAGAAAGGGCAATTAAGTTTCGCTAATGGTCTTAGTTTCATTGTTGAAGAGGATTTTTCCATTATTCAACATGCTGATATAGTTATCTTTCCCAGTTGGGAGCCTGAAATTCGACCTAGTACAAGACTTATTAATCTCATAACAAACCTCTCTAGAAATAATAAAATGGTAGTCGGTTTATGTTTGGGGGCTTATGCGCTTGGTTATTCAGGTCTATTAACTAAAAAGCGTGCAACAACTCACTGGAAAATGAGCGAAGATTTTCCATTAAAGTTTCCTCAAGTTCAATTTGAAAGTAACCCATTATTTATAGTGCAGGACAATATTATTACCTCTGCTGGCAGTGCCGCTGCGATAGACTGTTGTTTATATATCGTTAAATATTTTTACGGTATAAAAAAATCAAATCACATAGCTAGGATGATGGTTTCATCACCTGAAAGGGATGGTGGTCAAAACCAATACATTGAACACCCAGCCATTGAACGAGCGAGTGATGAGCGCTTAGTTAAATTAATAGAATACATCCAGACAAACTTAACTGATGATTACTCAATAGAATGGGTGGCTTCATATTGTGCAATGAGTATTCGAAGCTTTAGTCGTTACTTTAAAGCTAACCAAGGGATCAGTTTCAAACTATGGTTGAATAATTTGCGACTAAATCGTAGTCAGGAGTTACTTGAGTCAACAGCCTTGTCTATTACTCATATATCAGAACAAGCAGGGTTTAGTTCTGAACAAATATTTCGTAAACACTTTAAACAGCGATTTGATACAACACCTAATGCTTGGCGAAATTTGTTTAGAAGCAAAAATAATGAGTGAACAACCTATTGTTAGTGATTGTTTTATAAAAATTTTCATTTTAAATGTCTTGAAAAACACCGGTGATGAGAAAGTGGTTTTTTGTTTGCTTTCCTGGCTGTTGAGACTAGATAATATTGACTACTGATTTCAATTCTGTAACTCGCAATAGGGGCGTTTTCGCGTTAGCCTCCTGTGTCGTTTCGGGGCGAAAACGATTCTTCTCGATTAAAAAGCATGTTCGCCAATCATTGGAGCGGTTTGATTGCTACTAAACAAGCTGGCATGTAAACGCAGCGCATGGTTATCCGTTAAGCTAGATATATAATCTGCGATAACTCGTTGTTCACGTGATGTATCACCATTTTGAGCTTTCCATAGTTGTTTTGCTCGTTCCGGTAAAAAGCGTAACGGTCCTGCCTTAAATGCTTCAAATAGTTCCATCACAATTTGCTGACCACGATATTCTAATATTTGTAAATCTGGACTTTTAATCACATAGTTTAAAACAAAGCCTTTTAGTATCTCTAATGCTTTAAACATCGCTGGATCTAAGTAGGCGTTGTAGGCTAATAAGGGCTCGATAAATTGTTTATTAACACGCTGAATACTGATTGATGTGATCAAGGCATTAACTAAAGCACCAATCGCATCTTTACGTTTAAAGTGTTGCAATGAAAATAGATTCTCAGTGATCTCTTGCAGGTTATCGCGCAAACAAAAATCTTCGATGGAGGATAACTGGTTGAGTACCTTTTCTTGCCATAATGGTTTATTAATAATGCCCATTGCAATTGCATCTTCAAGGTCATGTACGCCATAGGCAATATCATCTGCAATTTCCATTATTGAACAATCTAATGATTTGTACTTAGATTTATGGTGCTGTTTTGAATCATTAACAGGTGTTCTTTTACTACCAAATAAAAGTCGATCACTACTGCATAAAGGTGCAAGAACAGACTCTAATAGTGCTTTATCGTGGTCATAAATACCTTTAGCTGGCATCCATTCTTCGGTTTTTAATTGGCGAAAGTTACGGCTATTATCCACTGGATAGGAGTTGCTAATTTCACTCAAGCAAACGGGATACTTTAACAAACCTAACAAACTACGACGCGTCAAATTCATGCCGTTATGCTCTGTGTATTGTTCAAGTTGAGTTAATATTCTAAAGGTTTGACCGTTACCTTCAAATCCACCGTGTTTAATCATCATATAATTAAGTGCGGTTTCTCCGCCATGACCGAATGGTGGGTGCCCAATATCATGGCTTAAGCAGATAGTTTCGATTAAGTTATTGCCGGGTAAAATATCTTCAAACTGTGGTTGAATAATTTTTAAATTAGCAACAATACCAGTGCCTATTTGTGCGACTTCTAAGGAGTGTGTTAAGCGAGTTCGATAAAAATCACTGAGACCATTATTATGAATTTGGGTTTTAGATTGTAAACGACGAAAAGCAGCAGAATGTAGCACGCGCGCTTTATCTCGTTGAAAGGGAGTGCGTTGGTCTAAACGTCTTTTTTTATTGGGTTCTTCAATTAAACGTTCAAGCCATTGCTCAGAAACGCAAAGCGGTGAAGTTAACTGATGACTGTTAGCATCAACTTTATTTGAAATAGTATTTTTATCTATAGCGGTATTTTTTTCTAAACTCATATTTCCACCGTTGTTTGCTAAGTACACAAAAAGTGTAACGTGTTTTTATGCTGAAAAATACCACTAAGTTATTGTAACAAGTGGTTGTAACAGAAAATATAAAGGCGCTAGAAAGGATCAAGGTCAAATTTTATAGTCAAATTATATAGTCAAATAATATAGTCAAATTATATCGTTCAATACCATTGAGTAAGGACAGCGGGAAAGCTGAAAGTAGCTAAGCATTTATCTGGATAACAGATGTCGCTAATAAACAGTCAATATATTTTTTAGATGTAGAAAGTGGTTATTAAAAAATAATATATAAAAAGAGCAACAGAAAGCTTTCTGCTGCTCTTTTTATTAACTTATTAAGATTTGAATCTATTGTTATATTACTGACGAATACCTTCTAAAACGATATCCAAATCAACGTAAGTTGATGCACCTTTTACATTCATACCAAAATCAGCTAATTCTAAGCGTGTTGTTCCTTCTAAACCCGTACGGTAATTGCCCCATGGGTCGTCGCCTTGCCCGATCACTTTAGCATCAACAACAACCGGTTTAGTCACTCCATGGAAAGTCATATCTCCAGTAATTGTTAAACCGCCATCAGCTGTTTCAGCAACGCTTGTACTAACAAATTTTGCCGTAGAGAATTTACCCGCGTTAATGTAGTCATCACTTTTAAGATGCTTATCACGCTCTGCATGGTTTGTATCTAAGCTAGTTGTATCAAGGTTAATAGAGACTTTAGACGCAGCTACATTTTTGTCATCGTAGCTGAACTGTCCTTCAAATTTATTAAAGCGTCCTTGAATAAAGCTGTAACCTAAATGACTAACTTTAAAGTTAACGAAAGCATGGGTTGTATCTACTTTATAATCTGCTGCGATTGCGCTCATTGGTAAAGCCATTGCTGCGCTTAAAGCTGACGCGATGAGTACTTTTTTCATGGTGTTTTCCTTGTTGAGTAAATTTAACGTAGAACTGGGTTTGAAATAACTAAAGCATTTTTTTCAGTGTATTATCTTTATCAATGAAATGGTGTTTCAAAGCAGCAAGAGCATGTAAGCCTGATAAACCAATTAATATATAAGCTGCATATTCATGGACTTGCCCTGCAAGATCTTCTTGGTTTTCAATAAATGAGCCTAATCCAGGCACTTCGAACCAATTAAAGACGGCGATACCACGCCCATCTGCTGTTGATATTAAATAGCCAGATAAAAACATGGTGAATAACAATATGTATACCAAATAATGTGCGTAGGTTGCGGCTTTTTTTTCAAAAGCTGAACCTTCAATTTTAGGTGCATTCGATATTAACTTCCATATCAATCGTCCTAAGGTGATCACCACAAAGCATAAACCAAATGATTTATGCCAATGCGGTGCCTTTTGATACCATTCACTATAATAGCTAAGGTCTACCATCCAGTAACCTGCTGCAAATAATCCAATGACCATAATGGCTGAAAACCAATGTAATAGCTTGGCTAGTTTATTATATGTTGCGAGTGAGTTGCTCATTTTAAAACCTTGTCCATAAAATCAATCATTGAGAGTAGTTAACCTTGGGTTAAAAAAGGTTAAAAAAGGTTAAGAAAAATACTATCACCACTAAACGTTTACTTTTCTTATTACTAAAGAACGGATTGTGGACTTATAAATTTCATAAATAAAACAATAAGTTATTTTTAAACTGTGTGGTGTTTTGTTCACGACATAAAATTTGTGATATTTAAGCGTTCAAATTAAGTCAAATAATGGTTAAGGAAATTCAACTGCTTTACCTGAATCTAACCACGTCGGGTATTTTTTCATGCAAGCATTAAATAAATCGCTACCCATTAAACCTGCTAACCATTGTTTGACTTGAGGATACGGACTTTGTTCAAACCAAGTTTTATCGACGCTGGCAAATTGTCTAATAAAAGGAAAAATAGCCATATCGGCAAGCGTGATATGTTCGGCAAAAAGGTAAGGTTGACGATTTAATCGTAGCTCTAACTCCATTATAAAATCTTCAGCTTGCTCACGATAATAAGCTTCACTTTGTTCTGGATGTCTATCGGCATATTTATATTTATCTAACCATGGTTTAAATTCATAATCGTTGCTATCGATTAAAGTTAGCATCTGCGGTAATTGATCCGTTAACCAACGTTCAGGATCATGCTTAGAGAGTGCCCAGACCATTATCTCCAAACTTTCAATCAACACCTGATTTTGATCAATCTGTAACACAGGAATTGTTTTATTTGGAGAAATAGCCAGTAGAGCTGGTGGCTTATGTTTTAATACGATTTCTCTTAATTGTACCTTTTGCTCACTAACCGCAATAGCTAACCTTGCGCGCATGGCATAAGGGCAGCGACGAAATGAATATAAAATAGGGATCATAAGTGCTCTCTTCAAAAAAGTGATAATTGATTGTGGCAAATTACGATCATAAGTGCATGTTAAATATTTCTGAAGTGGGGGTAAGTTATTCATTAATTTGGGTATATATTTTCTCATTCAGCTAAAACTGCTCAATAGTGAATGAGAAAAGTTGGTACATTTCTTATTTTAGAAGTGGTTAATGTTGATGATGCTTGGCATCCGCCTGTTGTTTTTTCTCGCTATTAGCTTGTTGAATGATTTGCTTTGCTGAACTTAAAAATAAAGTCGCTAAAAATGCAGCAACGATTAAGTCTGGTAGCGCACTTTCTGTGACCCATACACCGGAGGCAGCCACTAATACTACTAAATTACCAATTGCATCGTTACGGCTGCATAACCAAACAGAGCGTATATTGGCATCTCCATCTTTATATTTCATGAGTAATAAAACACTGACCACATTCGCGATAAAAGCGAGAATAGCGATGCTGCCCATAATGCTTGCATCGGGGGTTTCTATGAACCAAAATTTATACAATGTGGATGATAAAACCCATATTGCCATGGCTAATAAGCTAACGCCTTTTAACCATGCAACACGACTACGTAAAGATAATGATTTGCCGATCACCCATAAGCTAATACCGTAGGTTAGCGTATCACCTAGAAAATCCAAGGCATCAGCCTGTAGTGCTTGAGAGTTTGATTTTACTCCCGCAAACATTTCCACAAAAAACATGATTGCGTTAATAAGGATCACAGCCACTAATATTCGTTTATAAGCGGGATCCATACCTGTAAAATCTGCCTTATGATTGCAACATCCTGCCATAAAATAACCCTTTTAGATTGTAAAATGATTTTATGAATTTAATATATAAGCTCTAGTAACTAGAGGTTCAAGCATTTTATTTAGTTATTTTAAAATATATAGGCATCTAATGATTTATACGATTGGACAATTAAGTAAAAAAACACAATGTAAAATACCCACCATTCGTTATTACGAAGAGATTGGGTTGTTAGATAAAGCAATGCGCAGTGCTGGTAATCAACGGCAATATACAAGTTCACAATGCCAACGATTACATTTTATTCGCCACAGCCGTGCATTAGGTTTTAGTCTCGACGAAATTAAACAATTGATCCATTTGCAAGACTGTAAACGTCATGACCCTCACCAAGCACATCAAGTCGCGCAACATCACTTAACTGATGTGAGAAAAAGAATTGAGCAGTTAAAGGCGTTAGAGGAAGAGTTATTAACCATGATTGATAATTGTGCAGGTGAAGATGCTGAAGATTGTTTAGTTTTGAAACGTTTAAACGATGTGCCTGAGAAAAACTGAGATTTAAATAATAAGTGATTAACTTAATCTTGTAATCAACAAAAGTGGTGAGTAATTTTTTATCGTGGAAATAATATGTGAAGTTACAAATTTGATGAATAAGAAGGGGGCTAAATCGACTATATGAAGTAACTATGTCTTAGTACTTTATTCATCAATTTAAGAATCAATGCCGATTCTACTAATAATCTTCTCTTATAAGCGAGTCATATTACTAATTATTGATGAATAGCATAATTAATTATTTGCTAACAGGTTATTTAGACGATAAATTCATCTAGACTATAAACTCATTTAACTTACCCTATTTAGAGAATACCTATGAAAAAACCGCAACGCGATATTACCCTTCGATTTTTAGCTGAAACACAAGATGTTAACTTTGGAGGCAAAGTTCACGGTGGTGCTGTTATGAAATGGATCGATTTAGCAGCTTATGCCTGTGCGGCAGGGTGGAGTGGTCGTTATTGTGTTACAGCATACGCGGGTGGTATTCGTTTCGTTGCACCAATTCATGTTGGCAGCTTGGTAGAAGTACTTGCAAAGGTAATTTATACCGGTAAGTCATCGATGCACATTGCCTTAGAAGTGAATGCTTGTGATCCAAAGTCTCTCAACAAACGAACAACTACACATTGTATTGTGATCATGGTTGCTGTTGATCAGAATGGTCAATCAGAGCAAGTACCACAATGGATACCAGAAACAGAAGCTGATATTAAGCAGCATGATACCGCCATGAAACTAATGGATATGCGTAAGCAAATTGGTGAAGAAATGGAAATATTTGTTGATTAATTAATTGCTTTGAAAATTAGTGAGCCAATTAAAATTATTAGGTTAAATTTAGTTGGCTGATTACTTATTGGAAGCTTTGGTTATACAAAGATTAATAATCACTGCCTGTTTAATCATCGATAAATGAGCCTAGATTCAATAAATATGGTTGGTAATCTGAACTATAAAATGATGAGTATAAAAAATGAAATTAGTATTCAGTAATGAAAACCACTTTATTGTTAATAACGTAAAAAACTTAATTGAAGCTCAATCGATCCAAGTATTTATCAAAAATGAATTTGCACAGGGTGCCTTAGGTGAGACTGCCGCATTCGATTGTTGGCCTGAAGTTTGGGTGTTTGATGATGCTGATTTTGAACAAGCAGAAGCTATTGCCAATGAAGCACAGTCTGAAAAATCAGGAGCCGATTGGGTTTGTAAAAATTGTAATGAAACCAATGCATCTTCTTTTGATATTTGTTGGCGTTGTCAATGTGATAAAGCCACTAACGTAAATGATCAGTAAGTTTCATTTTACAAGTAACTATTTTACAAGTGATTATTTTATAAAGTATCGGCTTTGAAAGTAATGACTCCGCTAGTAACTAGTCTTTAAGTAACTTATCCACAAATAACTATTTCGAAAAATTAAGATGGCAAATATATTCAATCCTCAAGTTATCAAGCTAAGCTGGCAACAAACAATCCCTGTTCGACATCAGGTGCTATGGCCTAACGAATCGCCTGAATTCTGTCAGGTAGAAGGTGATGCAGAAGCATTACATTTTGGCGTGATATTAAATGAGCAGATAATTTGTGTAGCTTCACTTTACCTTGAAAAAAATAGAGCGAGATTGAGGAAGTTTGCAACGCTTGAATCTTATCAAGGAAGGGGGATCGGTTCATTAATGTTAAATCACCTGATTGAATCATTAAAAATGGTGGATATAAACTATTTATGGTTTGACGCAAGAGCCTCTGCATTACCATTTTATCAGCGTTTTGGTTGTACCCAAAGTGGTGATGTATTCTATAAAAAAACCGTACCCTATTATAAAATGCACATTGATCTTTAAAGTATTTTTTCCCGTCGCTTATAAATGTTAACGCACATATCAGGTGCAATTAAGCTTAATTATCGCTGGTTTTAATGCTTAGTGGGTAATTGGTTGGTAGGTTATAAGTTTATAAGTTATTAGTTAGCGGGTAATAGAGGGCTTACCTATTTCACTTATATAAGTTCCAAACTTTATATATTCCAGCTTTAATTTGCCTATTACTTACTCTCTAATATTAACTTTATAATGCAAAATCGATTTAAATAAGTTGAATATTTGACTTCAGTGCTCAATGAAACTATTGAACAAATTATCTGTAGATCAAAGTATACGAAGTTATCAACTTGCAGCTGGTCTGAAATTGCAAGTTGATATAATAAAGGAATAGCTAAATCTTATAGAAGTTAGTCACTAAAACCTTGGTGGATGAACTGCTTTCTTAATTGCACAAAATTTTCCTCTGTGCATTGTAAAAATTGCATCGCAAAGTTATATCCCTCTGGTTTAAATTTATCAAGCTTCGCTAATTCATACTCATTCATAATGATATGCATTGCTTCCTGTACTAGCTCTGCTTCATCTTCACCAATCAAGGTTTCTGGTGGATCAAAGTGTGTCACCATCCAGTCTTGAAGTTGTTCATTATCAATTTTGCTTTGTTCCCATAGGGTCAGGGTATCAATCAGCTGTTTTTTTGTAACAATAGGTTGAGTCATTTTGTATCTCTCTGCTGGTCTTGAATATTGGTCATTAAGGTCGATCATAACTGATCATAGGCGTGATAACTAATTGCTGATCATGGCCATGCCATTTAACCAAGTCTAAAAGGAGGGAAATCGATGTTTGTGTAAGGTAGCTAATAGTTAATATTGCTTTAACGTACTTATTTATGATTTATATCGTATTTAAGCCTCTATTATTCAAGGAACTATTATGCGCAAATGGGTTTTTTAGGCATAATTAACGACTATCTCTTACTGAAACATCACTTTCACCTTGAATCTCTTTTGTAGAACAAGGTTAATTTGTTCAGTAATGATGATAAGTGATTGAATAAATTAATTGATGAAGCAGTAACAACAAAAATGAAGGGATGCTAGTGGCTGAAATAGATAATCGGGAGTTTGTTCGCTTAAACCAAGTGAATTGTGGTGAGCTTGTACATTTACAAATTATTACCGCCACTAAACCGATACGTTTAAAAACACGTTTAATTGGTGTTGATCCTAATATGTCAGTTATTTTGGCATTTGGTAACGATGCTACCTGGGAAAAAGCCGCGCCTCATATTAAAGAATCAAAAGACGTTATTGTGCGCTTCATGAATAATGAAGATCAACAAGCCAGTGTGATTGCATTCCGCTCTTCAATACAAAAAATAATGACCATTGCAGGGCGTTGGTTAGTTTTAGACTACCCTAAAGCTATTGAATCTGCCGAATTACGCCAACATCTTAGAGTCGCTGTAAAAATAGAAGCTTCTTTACTAGATAGTGATGCTAACTCAGTCCTTGTTACTGGTCTTTTAAGTGATATTTCTATTCAAGGTTGTGCTTTTATTACTCGTCAAAAAGAAGCATTAGACTTACATAACTTATACCGTCTTTCGATCTCCATTGAAGATGAAAGCGCTAACAGTAGTGCAGATAAAAGTGTTCAGCTATCTGTGGCTTTAAAAAATATTCAAACATCAATTGCCAATGGCCATACACAGTATGGACTTGCTTTTATGACCCCAGAAAAAGAGACCAAAGTAAGCATTCAAAAATTACTTTTACACCATTTACAAAAATAGCATTAGTTCTCTCAATCATTATTTGAAGCTGTATCGCGATGCTAATATAGCTTAAATTAAAAATCCTCAAGTTGAAGTTACTCATTATTTTAATACAGGGAAGTTTATGAACTATTTTATTGTATTTATCATCAGTCTATTCACGATGCCGGTTATTGCTTCAAGCGAGGAACTTGATTATTTTGGCGCTAGTTTTGAAAATGACATCTTTTTTGATGACGATGGAGGCTATAGCAATGGATTGATGGTGAACTGGGGTTATTATGATATCGATGCCCTAGACAATGATAGCTTGCCTAATTGGATCGCATATTTAACGGATAGAACATATTTAAGCTCCCTAACAAATAGACAATACGCAATTCATTACAATCTAGGTCAATTTATTCAAACACCTGTCGATATTAAACAAACCACACTCATTGAAAAAGATGCTCCCTATGTTGGTCTTCTAGCTTGGGAAGTCAATATACTTGCTTATAATCAATCTACTATCGATGATCTCAGTTTAACAATTGGCATTGTAGGTCCTGCGGCAGGTGCCAAAGTGGTACAGAAGTCCGTCCATGAACAACTCAGTGCCAATCAGCCCATGGGCTGGGATAATCAAATAGATAATGAAGCTGTTGTAAGGTTACAACTAAAGCGCTTATGGCGTAATGCTAGCATTGACTTTGAAAGTTCTGAGATTGATTTTATTTCTGGCCTTAGTGCAGGAGCGGGGAACTTATTATCCGATGCAAGTGTTGGGGTTGGGGTTCGCTGGGGACAGCAATTACAATCGAGCTTTGCTTCGAGCACGCCTTTTCCGATACAGCAATTAAAAGGGCAAACGCCTAATGCAGCTGGTTGGTATATATTTGCTAATTTATCAGGGTCTTATGTATTAAATGACATCTTTATCGATGGTAATACTTTTAACAGTAGTCATCATGTGGATTTAATTCATTGGCAAACTGCAGCAACGGTGGGGGCGGTGTTTAATATTTCTCACTGGAACTTGATGTATAGTCTGACCTATTCTTCCGACCAATATAAAGATCAGTCGGAAGATAGTCGTTTTGGCACACTTTCAGCGGCCTATCACTTTTAATAAACTAATAAACTAATAACCCATACTTAATGAAGAAGGGGTACGGGGATCGGAAGCACCAAATAATCCGGTGTCTTTTTTCATGATACTTTGTGTACTACCCATGGTAGATTGAAGTTTTAGTTTATGTCCTTTCGCTTCTAATAGTTTGATTGTATCGGCATTTAAACCTGATTCAATACGAATATAATCGGGTAACCATTGATGGTGAATACGTGTTGCTGAGGTTGCCTCTGCGACATTCATACCATAATCGATAACGTTAGAGATAACTTGCAATGTGGTGGTAATAATACGAGAACCGCCGGGTGTACCTGTCACCATAAATAACGCGTTATCTTTTAAAATAACCGTTGGACTCATTGAGCTAAGTGGGCGCTTACCTGGTGCAATCGCATTTGCTTCTCCACCAATTAAACCATAACCATTAGCATGGCCGGGTTTAGCTGAAAAATCATCCATTTCATTATTTAATAAAACACCTGTTCCCTCTGCAACAATACCCGACCCGTAACTATAATTTAACGTATAAGTATTAGTTACTGCATTGCCCCATTTATCGACAATACTAAAATGTGTTGTTTGGTCACTTTCATAGGGTAAGTTAGCATCAGGTTGTACATCTTTGCTTAATGTTGCTTGATCTGGGTTAATAGCCGCAACTAACTGTTTTGCATATTTTTTACTGATTAATGTTTTTACTGGTACTTTTACAAAATCACTATCACCTAAGTGTAAACTCCGGTCTGCATAAGCACGGCGCATACTTTCGACTAATGTATGTATATGTTGCGCACTATTGTGTCCCATTGCGGTGATATCGTAATTTTCAAGCATATTAAGAATCTGTACAATATGTACGCCGCCTGAAGAAGGTGGTGGCATAGAGAAAACTTGATAACCACGGTAAGTGCCTTTAATGGCTTCACGCTCTACTATGTTATAATTGGCTAGATCTTCTTCATTGACCACACCGTCAGCTTCTTTAATACTGTTAGCAATCGCTTTTGCAACAGGACCCTGATAAAACCCTTTTTCACCTTGTTCACTGATTAAAGTTAATGTTTTTGCTAAATCAGTTTGTTTGAGTAGATCACCCGCTTGATAATTTGAGCCATCTTTTTTATAAAAGATGTTACGCGTGTTTGGCCATTGACTAAGACGCTGTTGCATTGCTGTCAGCGAGTTAGCTAAGTCTGCAGTTACCTCGATGCCTTGTGCAGCTAGCTTAATCGAAGGTGCCATCAGTTGTTCACGAGATAAGCTTCCGTAAGTTTTACGGGCATGCTCTAAGCCCATCACTGTGCCCGGAGTACCAATCGCTAGACCATGAAATTTAGAAAGGTCAGGTACCACTTCACCTTCTGCATCAAGATACATATCACGTGATGCGCTAGCAGGGGCTTTTTCTCGATAATCAATGGCGATCACTTGTTTTTTATCTGCAAGGTAGACCAACATAAAACCACCACCGCCTAGGTTACCTGCTCTTGGCAAGGTGACTGCTAGTGCATAACCCACTGCAACGGCTGCATCTACTGCATTACCGCCTTGCTTTAAAATATCGAGACCTACTTGAGTGGCTAATGCCTCTTGTGTTGCGACCATGCCACTTCTTGCCCACACTGGGTGATGAATAGACATTTGGCTATAAATAGCGGGGTGCGAAGCAGGAGGCGTAATGATTGGTGTTTCAGTCACCACTGAGGTGACTGCAAATACACTTTGGCTTACGGATAATAACAAACAGGATATGACGATATTGTTGAGGGGCTTGCTTACTGTCTTTTTAATCAGAGCTAACATAATGTTGTTCCTTATTTGGCAGTGGTGCGATAGGTTATTTATAACATCGTTGTTCTTTTATATAAGCGCATACAGGTTGTGGAGTTAAAAAGTTAATACTTTTATTTGTTGCGAGTAAATCGCGTATTTCAGATGACGATATAGCCAACTGTGTTGTACTTTGAAAATAAATATGACCCGACAAAAACTGATGTAATTGGGCAGGGTCACTTATTTGATGTTTTCTTAATAATTCACTGACAACACTATTAAATTGTGGCTCCCAGCCGGGTCGATGGCTGACAACTATATGACAATAGCTCAATATTTCTTGATATCGATACCAAGAATCAAATTGAATCAGTGAATCCATTCCCATAATAAAGCACAAAGGAGTCTCGGGATACTGTTGTCTTAGCAGTTTTAAGGTGTCGATCGTATAACTGCGAGAAGGTCGTAAAAGTTCTTGTGTTGTGAGTTGCAAAGTGGGTGTATCTTGAATCGCTAATTGCACCATATCAATACGTTGTTGCGCACTTGCCAAGCTTTTAGATTTATGAGGAGCAATATAATTAGGCATTAAGTACAAAGCTTGTAAATTTAAAGCTTGCTGAATTTCGAGTGCAGGGCGTAGGTGTCCAAAGTGAATGGGATCAAAGGTACCGCCTAAAAAACCTATTGCTGTTTGGTTGCTTTTGTTCATCGCAAGGTGTCCTTAGGGATGGCTTTATTTTAAAAATTGATAACAGATTGCATCTAACTGTAACCAAGTATCAGATTTATTTTCAACCTTAACCGAGACCTCTAACTGCGCACATTGAATAAGCATTTTTTCTAATTGCTTGGTGTTTAGTCGGGTTAAAGCATTCGTGAGTAAGGTTTGTTTCGCAGGCCACAGTTTTGGCTTTTGTTGCGCCAATAAAGTCGTTAGTGGCTGTTTTTTGAGTTGATAAGCATAGGAAAGTAGTTTTTGTATTTCACTGCTTATCGTTGCACTGAGTAACAATAATTCAGTGCCTTCAGCATGCAATTGTTTAATGATACGTGCATTACGTGCTTTATCACCAGCCAAGAGGCTATCCACCCACTGAAATAAACTAAAGTGATTATGGGTAGTAATACTTTGTTCCACTTGCGCAAGGTGTAAATGTTGCTTAGGAAATAAAATAGAGAGTTTTTCTATTTCTTGTTTGGCGGCTAATAAATTACCTTCAAAATGTAACACTAGAAAATCGATGACTTCCGAATTAGCAGTTAAGCCAACAAATTTAAGGCGCTGAAATAACCATTGTGGAAAGCGCTGTGGTAATAGGGCATTGGTTGAAATAAATAAACCTTGTTGCTCTAATTTATTAAACCATACACTTTTTAGTTGCTGACTATTCAGCTTAGGGCCTTTTAACACCAATAGAATATCTGTATTTAATAGCGGGGTTATTTCGCGAATAAAGTCAGTATTTTCTTTTGTTGTTTTAGACAGGGTGAGTTCAATAATTTGCTTTTCAGAGAACAAAGATAGGGTATTAAACTGGCTAAATATTTGGTCTTTATCAAAGCTGCCATCCAAACTATAACTAAAACGTTCTAGAAAGCCTTGATTTTTGGCATGAGATTGAATTTGTTCAAAAGCTTCAATGGACAATAAAGGTTCATCGCCGAAGATTAAACAACAGCTGGGCAGTTTTTTTTGAATATGGCTGCTTAATTGCTCTGGATAAATGCGCATTGAAATTACTCAGCCGATGGATCTTGCATGCTTAACATAGTCGAAATAACATGATCTGCTGCCACTGCGCGTAGCTCTTTGGTCAACAATTCCGCTTCTCTAGATTTAGCTAAGGCTTGTGTTGAATCGTCTAGAAAATCTCGATACAAATTAACGTTAAAATCACGTGGAGTATAATTAGGCAACTTCAAAGAGTACGTCATGACATAACCAATTTCTTTTTCTGCATTCTGAGCATTTGCATATAAAGAGATGGTACGTTCACTTTGACGTTCTGACTTAAGGTGTAATATTGCAGAACTTGGTGATGATTCAGTTAAAATTTTAATGTTTGCACCACGTAATCGCAATCTCACTAAGCGAGCTAATTCACCCTTTGGATTATTAGTTTGTAAGTAAATTTCTGGAAATTTTTCAACTAAACCATTGTTGTGCTTAAGGTGGAATCCGCAACCACTGAGTAAAAGAGTCATGACTAAGGTTGTTAAAAACAATCTATGACGATACAAAGCTTGAAGGTTAAATGAGTGCATAAACAGCCTTTTGATAGCATTTAATTGAGGTTAGAGAACAAACGACGTTTGCTATTCTATTTAAGAACAAACCCCTCAATCTAATTAAATAAAGTGAGAGGTTTGTTAAAATAAACGAGTAATGCTCGCTATTAAAGTATTACTTATTAACGTTAATTACTCATTAATTCTACTTACTAACAGCTCGTTAGCAATGATTAATTAGCAACGATTAATTGGCAACAATGTTAAGTAGTTTACCGGGTACATAAATAATTTTACGCACCGTTTTATCTTCAGTAAATTTGCTAACATTCTCATCTGCATTAGCAAGTGCTTCAACATCTGCTTGTGTTGCATCAGCAGCGACAGTTAATTTTGCACGCAGCTTGCCATTTACCTGAACAATAATCAGTTTTGAATCTTCAACTAGTGCTGATTCATCAACCGTTGGCCAAGGTGCTGACAAAATGTCATCTTCTGAGCCTAGTAGGGTGAATAACTCAGCACAAATATGTGGAGTGATAGGCGATAACATTTTAGTCACTGCTACTAATGCTTCTTGTAAAATAGCACGATCTTGCGCTGCTTCAGTTGGCGCTTTAGCTAGTTTGTTCATCAACTCCATAACTGCTGCAATCGCAGTATTAAAGGTTTGACGACGACCGACATCATCGCTTACTTTAGCAATAGTTTTATGTAACTCACGACGTAAAGTTTTTTGATCATTGTTGAACGCTTTAATATCTAAGGTCGCTACTTCACCTAACGCTACATGTTCAAATGCTAATCTCCATAAGCGTTTAAGGAAACGTAATGAGCCTTCCAATGCGGAGTCAGACCACTCTAATGTTTGTTCTGCAGGTGCTGCAAACATCATGAATAAACGTACGCTGTCTGCGCCGTATTTATCAATCATCACCTGTGGGTCAATCCCATTATTTTTTGATTTAGACATTTTACTCATGCCATCATAAATAAGGACTTGTCCTGCGGCTGTCTTAGCAGAAATAACTTTACCTTTAGCATCAGTTTCCGTAATTGCTTCAGTTGGAGATACCCAAACTTTACCGCCTTTAGCATCTTCATAGTAATAAGCATCTGCTAATACCATACCTTGCGTTAGCAATTTTTTGTAAGGTTCATCACAATCTACTAGTCCAAAATCACGTAGTAATTTATGGAAAAAGCGTGAGTATAAAAGATGTAAAATAGCGTGTTCAATACCACCAATGTATTGATCAACCGGTAACCAGTAATTCGCTTTAGCTGGGTCTAACATTTTATCGTCACTTTGCGGTGAGCAATAGCGTGCGTAATACCAGCTTGATTCCATAAAGGTATCAAACGTATCAGTTTCATGAGTCGCAGGTTGGCCGTTATAAGTCGTTTTAGCCCACTCCAGGTCCGCTTTGATAGGCGAAACAATGCCGTTCATGGTGACATCTTCAGGTAACACAACCGGTAATTGATCTTCGGGTACAGGTACAACCGTGCCATCTTCAAGTGTTAATGTTGGGATTGGCGCACCCCAATAACGTTGGCGAGAAACACCCCAGTCACGTAAACGGAAGTTAACTTGTCTTTTGCCTTTATTCTCACTTACTAATCGTGTTTCTACCGCATCAAATGCTGCAGTAAAGTCTAAGCCATCTAATGCAGTAAATTCACCAGAATTAAAACAAACACCTTTTTCTGTATAAGCTTCGTTACTTACATCTACCTCTGCATCAGCAGGTTTGATCACGGCTTTAATATCCAGACCGTACTCTTTGGCAAACTCGTAATCGCGTTGATCATGAGCCGGCACCGACATAACCGCACCAGAACCGTAACCCATTAATACAAAGTTAGCCGTCCAAATAGGTACTTCTTGTCCAGTGATCGGGTGGATCGCTTTTAAGCCTGTATCAACACCTTCTTTAGGCATAGTTGCTAATTCAGCTTCCGCTAATTTAACGTTCTTACAGCTTTCACAAAATGCGGCTAATGCCGGATTAGATTTTGCAGCTTCTAGAGCAAGTGGATGCTGTGCAGCGACAGCAACGTAAGTTACTCCCATAACGGTATCTGGACGAGTAGTATAAACAGAGAAACTTTGATCGCTGTTTGCTACTTTAAATTCCATCTCAATACCTTCTGAGCGACCAATCCAGTTACGTTGCATAGTACGTACTTGCTCAGGCCATTCGTCTAGTTGATCTAAATCGTCTAATAATTCTTGTGCATAGGCAGTAATTTTTATGAACCACTGTGGAATTTGTTTTTGCTCAACAACTGCACCAGAACGCCAACCGCGACCGTCGATAACTTGCTCGTTAGCGAGTACAGTTTGGTCAACAGGATCCCAGTTAACCGTTGCCATTTTTTTGTACACTAAGTCTTTTTCTAATAATTTAGTGAAAAACCACTGTTCCCAACGGTAATATTCCGGTTGGCATGTTGCTAACTCACGACTCCAGTCATAACCAAAACCTAACTGTTTAAGCTGTGTTTTCATGTAAGCAATGTTTTCATAGGTCCAACCTGCTGGTGCAGTGTTGTTTTTAAGTGCAGCGTTCTCTGCAGGTAAGCCAAATGCATCCCAACCCATTGGTTGCATTACATTTTTTCCTTGCATACGTTGAAAGCGAGAAACTACGTCACCTATGGTATAATTACGCACGTGTCCCATGTGTAACTTGCCGCTTGGGTATGGAAACATTGAGAGGCAGTAATATTTTTCTTTTGATGGATCTTCTGTCGCTTTAAATGATTGATTGTCATCCCAATACTTTTGGAATTTCGCTTCAATTTCTTTAGGGTTGTATAATTCTTGCATATTCAGTCTGCCTGCAATCAAAAATGGAATGATAATGATGCGCTAGGATACAGGAGCAGGCGCTTGGCAACAATATTTATGAAGAATGAAGCTGATTTTTTTAAAAAAAATGAATTAATGAGAACAAGAACGGTCAAAAATGATAATTAATTGATCATAATATCTGAAAATTGTCGTAAGGTTATATAGTTAAGGATTTCCCCGACTTTAAACATGGAGGCCACGTGGCTAAATTACATCAAGAGTTACTAGTAAACGATCAAGAGTTCGAGCTGCTATCTGAAATGTTGCTTGAAACTGAAATCATGAATGGTAAAGAACATAAGTATGATATCTCAGGTCAATCCGGTGGCAAAGAAGCGCTATTGTTTCAGCTTGGGTTAGCAGATGATTTGCAATTAGTTGCAAATTACGGCGATCACCACCTTGTTTTTCCAGTACAAATGGAAATGGGTGACTTCAGTAATTTTAGCATGTCATTAAAGTCTCCAAAAATTTATGAAACAGGTGAACATTTACGTTCTTGGCGTTTAGCTGCCGACAAAACCATGAGTATTGTTAATGAGGCAGGTGAGCTCTTGCCTTATCATGTTAAAGACTTATCCGCGTCAGGTATTTCATTATTAATTGAAGATGATGAGAATGCTGCACTACCCGAAGTCCTTAATAACCTGTATCTACAATTACCAGACCGTGAACGCCTGCCTATTTGTGGTTCGCAAATTCGACGTATCGATCAACATACTGTTGCTTATTCATTGGGTAAAGGAACAGACGATGAGGTGTTATCTTCATTAACTGAATACTTATTCGAATGCCATGCGGAGCAACATCCTGAAGCGCATATAAGTCGATTTAAGTAATTGTTTTGTTTGTAATTTAATCTCAATGTTGTTTATTTAAACTGTTTGTTCGATTATTCGGCAAACAGTTTTTTTTTGTTAAAATAAACTTTACAAGCAAGCCTTTAAGTCTGTATTATTCGTCTCGTTCCGGAGGGGTGGCAGAGCGGCTGAATGCACTGGTCTTGAAAACCAGCGAGGGTTAATAGCTCTCCGAGAGTTCAAATCTCTCCTCCTCCGCCACATTAAAAAAACCACTTACAGTTTTACTGCAAGTGGTTTTTTGCTTTTTGAATATAAAATTTTAAAACAATTAAAAAATTCAAATCTCTCCAACATCATCTTCTTTAAAATGATCTTCTAGTAATCTTAATCTCCTTAATCGTTAAAATATAATTTCTGCATTGTATCCAACCTTAATAATGAACTGTCTACCACTTTAAATGTTCATTATTTGTTATTTTATTTACTTTTAGGTGGTTTATTTGTTGCCTTAATATGAAAGTTAAGTAATATATTAATTCTTTTAAATTATCAATTTCCCCCTACTTTTCTTAGTTAAGATGTTGTTTTATAAGCTCAATCAATATTGGGATTATAATAACTCCACAGCCTGACCTAAATAGACTGGAGTTAATTAAAAAGGATTTACCTGTGAAAGATATATTTTTTTTGATTCAATGCTTACACCTAAAATAATTACATTTATATATTGGCTACTTTTATTGCCAGCAGTCATCACTGGTGTTATCACTATGTTTAGTGGTTACTCAGGTTTAACATTTTTTACTTTTCTAATGGGAATGCTATATATGGTTGGCGGGGCTGTTGGCGCACGAATTTGGTGTGAATTACTGATTGTCTTATTTAAAATTCACGAAAACTTACAGAAAATTGCTAATAAGTCAGAGTAACTAGTCTCATATCTAAATAGGTGTCGCTTATCGACACCTTTAAACCTCCTTCTTTATTTCGTTAAATTATCAAATGCAGAATACTAATTAGTTGAGCTTAATTGAATAATAATATTTTTAGCCTTGTTAAAGCTAATGAGTATTTTTAACAATGAACCATATATACTCGATGTGTTATTTTGTTCTTTACTACGATTTCATTTAATATTTTAGCCTTTTAAATTCAGTTGTTTATAATATAAAACCGAACTATTAATTTTTTAGGTTAATAATTTCTATTTATTTATTGGTGGGCTCATAAAGAGAATAAGTATTTATATCCATTTCCGATTTATATTAAATGACTTTTCAGTGTGAAATTTAAAAAGTAGGCCTAATGTAATTGCGCTTATTCGTTATACTTTTTTAATTATTTCGCTTTAGGTCTCTCCTTTTAGTTAATTTACTTTTGTAAGGTATTTAATGATAAAAAGATCCATTTATTCAATTGCTTTCGTCAGTATTATTATTGTCGTCATACTAGCGGCGATTGCTACTCAGCAACTTTATAGTTCGAAAGTAGGTACGTTAGATATTTCACTTAAAGAGATATCTGGTATTGAATATGATAAAAATGGCAATTTGTGGGGGATTAATGACGGGGATAATAGTGCGCAATTACATCAAATAGAAAAAGATGGTAGCGTCAGTAGAAGTATTACTATTACTAATGCTAAAAATCTAGATTGGGAAGATATGACTCAAGATGATTTTGGCCATTTTTTTATCGGCGATTTTGGTAATAATGACAATATACGAAAATGGTTTACTATTTATAAAATTGAAAGCCCTATTGATATTAAAGGCACTGAGACTGAAGCTGAAATAATTAAGTTTACTTTTCCAAAACAATTACATTACCCCCCTAAAGCCTCAGAGAAAAACTTTGATTTTGAAGCCTTTGTCTTTTACAAAAAACATCTTTATATGTTTTCAAAAAATCGCACTAAACCTTTCGATGGTGATACTAATTTATATCGAATAGGGGACCATGCCGATAACTATGAAGCCGAGTTTGTTAGTAACTTTAATACCTGCACAACTTTAGAAGAGCTTTGCTGGATAACGTCGGCTGCATTGAGCCCTGATAGAACTAAATTAATTTTATTGGATTCAGAACGGTTATGGTTATTTGAAAATTGGCAAGGTGATGACTTTTTCTCAGGTGAGGCCTATAAAATAAATTTAGGAATCGTTACTCAAAAAGAAGCGGTTACATTTTTTGATAATAATACGGTTATTTTTACTGATGAAGAATTCAATGGAATAGGGCGCAACTATTACATGATTCAACTCGATAAAGTAAAGAAAGAAAAAATAATTAAGAAGGAAGTAATTAAGAAGGAAGTAATTAAATACGATGTGAAAAATGAGCCTGTAAAAGATGAATCTATAAAAAATGAACCTGTAAAAATAGAAGAATGAGTTTAGCAATAAATTACAGCCCTAAATCATCTAGTGTGACTTCTATTTTTCGTACTGCATTCTCACAAAAAATATAATGGCTGTTTTTTCTCATGGATAAAAGGCTAATAAGGGGTAATTTATTAATGCTGTTGGTTTATTCGACAGTTAGTCTCTTTTAAGGCTCAATTATTTTACACTCAAATTATTTTACTATACTATTCCTTTCGTTCTGCGGAGGGGTGGCAGAGCGGCTGAATGCACTGGTCTTGAAAACCAGCGAGGGTTAATAGCTCTCCGAGAGTTCAAATCTCTCCTCCTCCGCCACATTAAGAAAAAAGGCTTCTCATTGAGAAGCCTTTTTTCGTTTTAAAAGATTATTACCTACTGCTTTAAAACCAAATTATCTGCCGTTTAATGTTCATAAATTTATATAATCATCAGTTTTTTCTTATGTTAAATTAAACGATTTTTTATTTTTTGTCTCCCGTCTACATTTGTATGGTTTGCATTTTGTTTGTGTTATTTTGTTCTCCCTATCTTTCATAACTAGGAGTCAAAATGGCGCAGGAACCACAACAGAATAATCGTTATCAATTTCGGTTTCATAAACCCTTTGCACACCTTTTTCCTGTATTTGGAAATGATTGGTTCTCTCTAAAAGCAGAGCAGTTTGCTCGTTTTTTTGGTACACCAGTTTTTCTAGTATCTCAAACGGTGGTGGTGGCTGCTTGGATTGCATTGAATCTACTGGGTGTGTTTTCCTTTGATTTATATCCCTTTATTCTATTAAATCTCGCGTTTAGTTTGCAGGCGGCTTACGCTGCACCGTTGATATTGTTAGCACAAACTAGACAAGCGGATAGAGATAAAGCACAAGCGGAAGCTGATGCACTCCATCGAGAAGAGTTATCGTTAGCAAGTGAAAAAAGAGAATTATTATCTAATCAGCAAACAGAGAAATTGCTTGAGTTGATGGAACAGAATACTATGCTCACGGAAGTGACAAGGGAGTTAAGTGAACGTGTTGAGTTATTAACGCAGGAAATTCACAAGCGTATAGTCAAAGATAACTAACTCAATCACAGTAAATAATTTTATTAGTTTGATGAATCAAACTATTGACGTTTTGTGTTGTAAATTTTGCGAAAGGCGTTACGAAAAAAGCTACCACGTATCAAGCTGCTTTTTCGTTTTAATTTGTTCCTTTGTGATTGTTTAATAAAGAGATTATTATGGCATCACCCCAAAAAGGGTTAAAAGCCGTTGCTATTTTAGAAGCAACAAAAGGCATACTGGCATTATTAGTCGGATTGGGGTTACACGTGTTGGCTGGTGAAAACTTACAAATGATAGCCGAAGCGATTGTGAATCACTTACATTTAAACCCGACTAGTGAATTACCAAGCATATTTATTCATGCAGCGAGCACAATAACAAACAGTAACGTTAAAATTTTTGCCATCGCGGCGATATTTTATTCGGTTGTACGTTTTATTGAAGCCTATGGTTTATGGCGTAGTTTTGTATGGATTGAATGGTTTGCATTTTTAAGTGGCGCCATTTATTTACCCTTCGAAATTTATGAAATAGTGGCTCACCTGAGTTATTTAGCTATTGCTATGTTTTTAATTAATATAGTCGTAGTTTGGTATATGGCGCAGACATTGTGGCAGGGTTATCAACATCGTAGACCTACTTAGTAAACTATTAGCAATGATATCAAAAATATGTTTGATCTGTAGGCAACCACATTTTTATAATAAAAAATGGTTTAGTTAATAAATAAAGGAATGAGCATGATCCAATTATTTATTGGCGGAGTGCGAAGCGGTAAAAGTGATGCTGCTGAGAATTTAGTCAATATGCTACTAGAACAAAACCCAATTTTAAAACCAGCCTATATAGCCACAAGTTTAAGTGTAGGGGAGGAAAGCATTGAACGGATAGAAAGTCATAAAGTAATGCGCCAGAAGCGTTTTCAACAGGCAGTGACAACCTATGAGCTAAATTATTTACAAAAAGATTTATTGTCTGTATTGGCCGAGCTGAATCATCCTGAAAATATTGTGCTCATCGAATGTCTTTCAACATGGGTTGGTTGGTATTTGACGGTAAGTGATTCTTTGCAAGACAACTTGATAGTTTTTGGTGTTCAACAGGAAGCTTTTCTCACTTTTCTGAAACAAGCACAATGCCATATAGTGATTGTAACAGGGGAGGTTGGTTGCGGTTTAATTGGTGAAACTACTTTACAAAGACGCTATGCTGATAAATTAGGTGAATTAAATCAAAGAGTCGCTGCCTTGTCTGAACATGTTTTTTTATTAACCGCGGGTATTCAACAAGTGCTTAAATAAAAGCGAATAGTCTTATTAAGATTGCTTAATGTCGGGCACATAAATTTAATTATTTTAAAAAAATATAATTTTTTGTGATTTTTCCCTTTAAATCTTATTTTTGCTCCCCATATTATTAATTAACCTAGATGGGGAAACCCAAAATTCATTAAAAAAAGAGAAATATTATGTCTGAATATACGACTCAAGAGCAACAAGCAAGTTACGGTATTGGTTTACAAATGGGTGAGCAACTTGCTTCAAATCCTTTTGAAGGCCTAGAGATCTCAGCAGTTTCTGCTGGTATTGCTGATGCTTTTGCTGGCGCAGAAAGTAAAGTTTCTCAAGAAGATCTACAAGCGGCTTTCCAAGTGATTTCTACACGTATGCAAGCAGCTGCGGCAGAGCAAGCTAAAGTATTAGGCGCAGCTGGCGAAGCATTCCTAGCTGAAAACGCGAAGAAAGAAGGCGTTGTTGTAACTGAATCTGGTCTTCAATATGAAGTTATTGCAGAAGGCGAAGGCGAAAAAGCAACAGCTGAATCTACAGTAAGCGTTCATTACCACGGTTCTTTAATCGATGGCACTGTATTTGACAGTTCAGTTGAACGTGGTCAACCTGCAGAATTCCCAGTTGGCGGTGTTATCGCTGGTTGGACTGAAGCACTACAGTTAATGTCTCCTGGTGGCAAAATGAAATTAGCTATCCCTGCAGACCTAGCATACGGCGAACGTGGCGCAGGTGCTGCAATCGGTCCACATGCAACATTAGTATTTGAAGTTGAATTATTAGCAATCAAATAATTGATTGATTAAATTAATCTTCTAACATGATGTGTTAGACGAATCAAAAAAGCCCTTATTGGTTATCCGTTAAGGGTTTTTTTATAGGTAAATTTAATGGAGGAACGGTTAAAACCTTTATTGATGCATCTGTTAACTTTTTATCTCTATCACAATGTATCTCGTTAAATATTTCTGTCTTCCTAATCACTTAACGTTACTTTTTAAATACTTAAACTGGTAGTCGATACATCTACATTAATACGCTGTTAACTGCCTAAATTAACCTGCTTGAGATTGGTTAAGTTTGGTTATTGTTGATAACCACTCATCCATTATTTTGAGTTTACTTTAGTTACTGTTAATACCCACCGCTAAAATACTCAAGTAGCTGTGGTAAAAACTCATAGCCGGTTATGCACAGCAGCCAAAACCACGCACTTAAACTTAAGCGCTGTGCTGCTAATGATAGTGTCTCTAAATCAGGTGTGTTGTTTTGGGCGCTAGTATTGCCTAGTTTAGTAAACGTAATTTTATCGGTTTCATAGATCCTTACCCCACCTAATTGCGTTTGAATACTTAATGCAAAACTACTAAGTAGAAGTCCAGAGGAAAAGTGATGCCAATCTGCGCTTTGCTTAAACTTAGTGACGATTCCGGTTAAGGGTCTGTCGTAGAGTGGAAAAGTAAAACTTAATAATAGGTGTACTGGCATCTGTAGTAGTGTGGTGATAAAAGAAGGTATTTGCCCAAGCACGTCGAATTGAGCTAATTTACAATTCCATTGTTGAGCACATATTGTGAGTAATTGATAAAATAATGCACCGTAAATGCCGCTCGCCAAGTACCAAAAAATCACACCGAACCAACCATTAGCAAGACGTAATACCAATGATTCAATCATCGCTTTGTAAATGCCTAATAGCGAAAGTGGTTTGGTATCACGTAAAGTAAGTTGTGCGAGTAATAACTTTGCTTTTGCTAAGTTATTACCTTGTAAGTTATTACTAATGCTTTGATATATTTGTATTTTATCGTGCCAAGATAACAGTACATAGATAACAACAAAGTCGATAATAAAAGGTTTATAAACCACTAAATATAGCTGACTTATGATCAATACAATGGGAAAGAAAATGAGTGAAAAAGCGAGTAAACTCGCTAAGCGCTTATACCCATCACTGCGTTCCGGTAAATTCACTTTCTTACCTATTTCTTGAAAAATAAGTGAAAAAGCCGAAAGTGGGTTAAGGTCGGTAGGTAGTGAAAAGAAAAACGAACACAGCGCAGCAAAAATAAAGCTGAAGTAAATGCTGTGTTGTTCAAATAGCGCTAAAGCAGTTTCCATTAATTCAATCTATCTACAATCGCAGCGACTAAAATAGAAGCATTTTTAGCGGCAACAGGTAAAAACTCTTCAAAAGACAGTTCTGATTTTTTACCGGCAATGTCAGAGAGAGAACGAATGATCACAAAAGGTACTGAAAATTGGAAACAAACTTGCGCTATCGCAGCGGCTTCCATTTCACACGCTGCCATAGTAGGGAAGTTCTCGCGTGCGATAGCCGCTTTGGTTGGATCAGCCATAAAAATATCACCGGTACAAATTAACCCTTTAATAATATTCAATCCAGGTAATGTGCTAGCAGCCTGCTCTGCTACGTCAATCAAAGCAGGTGTTGCTTCAAAAGCGGCTGGTAATTGTGCCATTTGTCCTATTTCATAACCAAAAGCGGTTAAATCTACATCGTGAAAACGCACTTCTGTTGAAATGACAATATCACCGACGTTTAAAGCAGGATCAAAACCACCGGCAGAACCTGTATTAATAATGGTATCTGGTGCAAATTTTTCTAATAATAGGGTAGTTGCGACTGCAGCTGCTACTTTACCAATCCCCGATTTTGTTAGAATGACTTGTTTTCCGTTAAGGTCACCTTGGTAAAACTCACAACCCGCCACTTTTGTGGTGATCACGTTATTCATCGCGGATTTAAGGATGTTAACTTCTTCATCCATTGCGCCAATAATGCCTATTTTCATATCTTCTTCTCTTTGTTATCTTAATTAAAGCGTAATGCTAACATATACCCGTTACCATTCAATATGCAAAAATCAGCAAGCCGTGAAGTGGGTGGGTTCTGAGCATAAAGGTGAAAGTCTGGTAGCTTAAATTATGATATTTATAACAGAATCAAATATGTCCACTTCAAAACTTGCCCTGCGGGTCGATAACTCGAAAACCAATCCTGTGTTGTAACATTCGACAAGGAATGGCCATTTTCTTCATGTTACGCCTTGTCTTGGTGTCCGAGTTAGTGACTGAATAATACATTTTGATTAGTAACGGGTATATAGTTTGTTATATCTTCACTCTAAGGTTTTTTTGTGGCAACTATCTGTGTAAAATCTCGCATAATTATTTATATTATAAGCAGTAAACTAGCAAACTAGGAAAAAATAAATGAATGCCTTACTCGAAGATTTAAAAGCGCGCGGCCTAATTGCCCAAACAACCGCAGATGAAGAACTACATGAACATTTATCGAGTGCGAGCCGTACTTTGTATTGTGGCTTTGATCCTACTGCTGATAGCTTACACATTGGTAGCTTAGTGCCTCTATTAATCCTTAAACGTTTTCAGGAAGCAGGCCACAAACCTTTAGCTTTAGTGGGCGGTGCAACTGGTTTAATTGGTGACCCAAGCTTTAAAGCGGCAGAGCGTAAATTAAACAGTGATGAGATTGTCGGTAACTGGGTGGATTCAATTAAAAAACAAGTTAGTGCTTTTATTGAGTTTGGTGAGCACGATAATGCAGCTGAAGTGGTGAACAATCTAGATTGGATCGGGAAAATGGATAGCATTTCATTTTTACGTGATGTAGGTAAACACTTCAGTGTTAATGCCATGATCCAAAAAGAATCTGTAAAACAACGAATTGACCGTGAAGGTGCAGGTATTTCATTTACTGAATTCAGCTACATGTTATTACAATCTTATGATTTTGCTGCATTGAATAAAGAAAAAGCCTGTACGTTACAAATCGGTGGTTCTGATCAATGGGGTAATATTACCGGCGGTATCGACTTAACTCGTCGTATGAATCAAGAAAAAGTGTTTGGTATTACTATGCCATTAGTGACTAAAGCAGATGGCACTAAGTTCGGTAAGACTGAGTCTGGTACTATTTGGTTAGACCCGACTAAAACATCGCCATACGCATTTTTCCAATTTTGGATCACCACACTAGATGCTGATGTTTACAAATTTTTACGCTACTTTACCTTCTTATCAATTGAAGAAATTGCAGCAATAGAAGAGACAGATAAAACAATCAAAGGGCGTCCACAAGGCCAAGCTATTTTAGCGCGAGAAGTAACACGTTTAGTACATGGTGAAGAAGGGTTAGCATCTGCAGAGCGTATTACTGAAGCATTATTCTCTGGGAACTTAAGTAGCTTAAGTGAGTCTGATTTAGCGCAATTAGCACAGGATGGACTACCAGCGACTGAAGTAACGACAGACAGTGCTTCAATTGTTGAATTATTAACAAGTTGTGAATTAGCGGCATCAAATAAAATGGCCCGCGAATTTGTTAATAATGGTGCTGTAATGGTTAATGGTGACAAAGTCACCGATACAGAAGCAACTATCGAAAAAGTAGATGCTTTATTTGCTCGTTACACATTAATAAAACGTGGTAAGCGTTTATTTAACTTATTTATTTGGAAATAAAAGTGAATAATATGATTTTAAAAAACTCATTATTAAAAGTATCAATCGGCTCATTAGTTAGTGCATTTTCTTTATCGGCGATCGCTGCTGATAATACTGACACTTGGGTTGATATGAGTGACCCGACTGCAGTTTACTCCAATGCGAGTATTGGTGGTGGTAATGAAGGTATTGATTTATCTGCTACCTACGGTGGTTATTTAAGTGGTGTTTATAAACATAGCTTTACCGTTGCAGCCAAGCAAGATTTTGATTTTTATGAAGTCAATTATCTGTTATTAAATTCAGCCACTAAATCAGGTGTCACTTTTGATAGCACATGGGATAAAGATATTCGTATAGATCATACTGATTATGATGATGTGAATGATACCTCTGCCGGTGTATTTGCTAAGCTTGGTTATTTGAATAACCGTTTAAACTTTTATCCTAAAATAAGTGTTGGTTTTATGTGGGCAAACCACATGGAAGATACAACTTATGTAAAATTTGATGCGACAACGCGTTATAGCTTTGACCGTCGTTTTTGGGTTGGTATTACACCAACCTATGCGCATGGTATGAAGGGCGTTAATTTCAACGAGTGGACAGCAACCATTGATGCCGGTGCACAATTGTCTGATTCATTTGGGGTTAGTTTAAGTGCTAATGACGATGAAGAATTTACCGCTAACGTTACCTTTGCTTTTTAATAGATAGCCGTTCTACTAAGCGGACAATGTTAAATTAAGCCTTGTGTTAATTAAACATTGTACATCCAATATTAAAAGCCTGAATCTTATTCAGGTTTTTTTTTGCTTTAAAATAAATAATATTAAGCATCTAATTTTAAATGACCGATTTAAGATTGGTGTCAGTTCAGCGTTAAAACCTGACTAAAGAAAATAGCTAATCACTTCAATCGATGTATTGGATTAAACGTGATGCTAAGTCCTACCTAATGTAAAAGCTAATTGAATTAGCTTAAATGCACTTAACTATTATTAATCATTCATAAATAATATTAATCATCGATAAAAAATAGGCGTGTATTTACTTGCGCGGTATTGCTAATGATAATCGGAATCGTTATCATGTTGCTTTGTGAGAGTTCGGTTTTTATCATCTTACATTATAAACAATTTTTCACTGACAATATTTGGATATTTTTAATGAAGTTTACCCAAACTGTATTTATCGCATTATTTTTTGCACTTATTACCACTAAATCATCGGCTGAAACGAGCCAATCCACAACAAGTGTAGAAACAGATAGCAATGGCTTCAGCCAAACCTTTAATGACCCTCGCTATACCAAATTAAAAACTTACCTTATTGAAATGAAAGACGGTGAGTTGATCCCTGCACAACTAGTGATCCCAGAGAAAACTAAAATTCGTCTTGTGGTCCGTAATATTGGTAATAAACCTGCGGAATTTGAAAGCAATCAATTACGCCAAGAAAAAGTGTTATTCATGGGGGCGGAGACAACCTTAGTGATTATCCCATTAGATGCTGGCAGTTATGATTATTTTGATGATTTTGCGCCAGCAACACACGGTAAAATTATTGTTAAAGCAAAAGGGTAAATAAATGGGACAAACAATTTTTGTTGTCTGTAGAGAGAGCATTGAAGCACTCTTAGTGATCGGAATTCTTTATGCTTGGATGGATGGAAGAGCGGACGCTACAACAGGTAAGAAATGGTTGTTTTCCGGCGTGTTAGCTGGTTTTGGTTTGGCGGCATTATTGACGTTAACACTGATTGGTGTATCAGACTTATTAGGCGGTGAAGGGCGTGCTTGGTTTGAAATCGGCATGTTGGCATTTGCCAGTGCCTTGATTGTCCAAATGGTGATGTGGATGCGGGTTCATGGTCGCACCTTGAAAAAAGAGCTGGAAACAGGATTAGAAAAAAGCCTGCAAGGTAAAAAAAGTTGGTGGGGCGTATTTTTCTTAGCAATGATTGCGGTAGGTCGTGAAGGTTCTGAAACCGTTATGTTCCTTTATGGCTCTCTTTTACAACTTGGTACGCTTGCTTCTTACATTAGCTTTTTCACTGCGGTGGCAATTGGTCTAGCACTTGCGATGGTGTTGTTCTATGCATTGCAAATAGGCGGTCGATTTATTTCTTGGAAATGGTTCTTTCGCGTAACCGAAATTATGTTGCTTTTCCTTGGTTCGGCACTGTTTTTGACTGCATCAGAAAAGTTATTAAGCGGCCCTTTAGCGGCGACAGATTTACCGAGTTGGTTATACAGCAACATGTGGGACATGAGCAGTGTATTAAGCGATGGTTCTATTTTTGGGAACTTACTGGCTTCGTTATTTGCTTATCGTTCACAACCCATTGGTTGGGATGTGGCAGTGCTAGGTACTTATTGGCTGGTGGTCATGGTAATACTGAAGTGGCAATCTAAAGACAAAACTATTGCTATTGCTCAAGTGACAGCAGAACAAGTTTAAACAAACTATTTATAACAAATTGCAGAATACGATTAACTAAGTTGCAGAACATAATTAACTAAGTTGCAGGAAGCAATTAACCCAGTGAGTTTTATTCATCAATTTAAAACTCACTAACGTTTTAATGTACATCAGGAGTAATGAAAGTGAAGAAAACAATTTTAAGTACCATTATCGCAGGCGCTGTATTAGCTTTTTCTGTACCAAGCCAAGCAGCTGTTTCACAGAGTGATAAATTAGCAACCTTGTCTACCTATGCAAGCATTGCTTCTGTTAACTATTCAGATGCTGTTAAAGATGCAAAAGCATTACAAGTTGCGATTAGTGCTTTTACTGCAAAACCAACTGCAGAATCATTACAAGCAGCTAAAGATGCTTGGTTAGTGTCTCGTGAAAGCTACGGTACAACAGAAATTTTCCGCCTTTCAAATGGTCCTATCGATGCTGAAGATGGTTGGGTAGCTGAAACCTATGGTGGTGTTGAAGGTGAGCTTAACTCTTGGCCGCTAGATGAAAACATGATCGATTACACAATTGATGCTAATAACAAGCGTACTAGTGGCAATATTATTGATACTAAAGGTTTATTCACGCCAGGTGGAGAAGATGTTACTGCGGTAGACGTGACAACAATCACACCTGCGGTATTAGGCGACTTAAACACAAATGGTGGCGATGCAAACGTTGCAGCAGGTTACCACGCCATTGAATTTATGCTCTGGGGACAAGATCAAGATTACAATAACATGATTGAAGATGCTATCAGCAACGGTGCAATGACTGCTGGACAGCGTCCTCTGTCTGACTTCACCACAGATAAATTAGCAAAACGTCGTCTTGATTACCTTAATGCTGTCGCAGCTAAAATGGTTGATGATTTATCAGTCGTATCTAGCGCTTGGGAAGACAACGTAAGCGGTGATAAAGGGCTGTACCGTGCTGCTTTATTAGATAAATTAACAGGCGAACAAAAATCTAAAAACATTGAACCTGCTACCTCTTTAAAACAAATTTTTGCCGGTGTTGGTGTTTTCTCTAAATCAGAATTAGCTAACGAACGTATTGCCGTTGCAGTATTAACGCCAAGTGAAGAAGACGAGCATTCATGTTTCTCTGATAATACACACCGTGATATCGCATTAAACTACCAAGGTATTAAAAACGTATTATTAGGCGAATACAAAGGTAAAAAAGTAGGTCCTGCTTTTATCGATAATGTATCAGATGAAGAGCAAGCTGAAATTGCTAAACTGATGGCTGATATTGAAATGCGTATTGCTAAAATTAATACATTAGCAACAACGACTATGCATTTTGATTACCAGATTCGTCCAGAAAATGAAGAAAGTGTACAAAACATTGTTACGCTTAAAAACCAACTACGTCGTCTAGGTGATCAAATGGTGATTGTTTCTAAAGCCTACGGTATTTCGTTAACAACAAATGATGTTACCGATGCAGAAGAAACACAACTATAAAGCGAAGATATCGTAGTCGTTGTTATTGAAGTTAATGACCTTCTAGCATTAATTAGAAGGGCATTATGATAAACGCCACTAGCCGAAATCGGTCGGTGGCGTTTCTCCTCCCAGTCATTTATTTTGAAAGTGATGTATGAAAATTAATGGTAGTAAGGTCTCGGAGTATCTGCTTCGAAGTGTATTTTTGTTTTTAGCATGCAGCCATTTTGCCCATAGTGAAGCGAGCAATGTCAATATAGAACAATTTACTAATACGGCCGGTAGTAAACCTTTTTCTCATCCTATTAAGATGACAGATACAGAGTTTGACCAGTATATTCTGGGACGTTCTTTTTTCACTATCCCATGGGTTGAAGCACCGAGTGCAACTACTGCACGAGACGGGTTAGGTCCTCATTTTAGCGCCAATACCTGCGCCAGTTGTCACATCAACAACGGTAGTGCGCCGACGCTCAGTGATACAAACCAACCCTTACGCAGTTTAGTCTTCAAGTTAACTCAGCCAAGTAAACATTCATTACGTTGGTTAGTAAATAATATAGATACCCCTATGCATGATAATGTGCCGGATCCCATTTATGGTGTGCAGGTATCAATAAGAGGCAACGGTAAAGTAAAACCAGAAGCGCAAACAAGATTAAAAATCGAATCAATACCTTTTACATATCCTGATGGTGAATCACTTATGTTAACTAAGTTTATTCCTTATTTAGATAAGTTAGGTTATGGGCCATTAGCTGAAGAAACAACTATTTCGCTAAGGCAACCTCCTGTTTTGGCTGGTTTACGATTAATAGAGCAAGTTTCAAATGAAGATATCCTTGCGTGGGAAGACCCATCAGATGATAATGCTGACGGAATTAGTGGCCGTGCGAATTGGTTAAATTCCCCACAGCAAGATGAAAAAATATTAGGGCGAATGAATTGGAAAGCTAGTGCTGCCAATATTATTGCGCAAACGGCAAATGCTGCAGCACATGATCTTGGTTTAACTAACCCTTCTTTTCCTGATGAGCTTTGCCAACCTGCACAAGCTGACTGTATAGCGGCACCTAAAGGAGACAATACAAGGTTAGGAAGTTTAGACTTACCTATGTTGCGTTTACAAGCGATTACCTCTTTTATTAGAGACCATAAAGCACCTAAAACCGTCAGGTTAGATGCACAAGGTCAGCAGGGTAAAAAACTATTTACAGAAATTGGCTGTGCTAGTTGTCATCGTTCGACATTAAGCACAAAGGAGGGTGTTAAATTCCATCCTTATTCTGATTTACTGTTGCATGATATGGGGGAACTGTTAAAAGATGGGCGTCCAGAATTCCTTGCCACTGAGCGTGAGTACCGCACTGCGCCTTTATGGGGAGTAGGTGAACGGGTTCGAGCGCAACATCGTTTTTTACATGATGCACGCGCGAAAACACCGGAAGAGGCAATTCTTTGGCACGGTGGAGAAGCTGAAAAGGCAAAATCAACATTTATACAATTAGACCAAGCACAGCGCTTGGCCTTGTTACACTTTTTGGAGCAATTATGAAAATTTTTACCCCCCTGTCAATTCTGTGTTTACTGAGTGTGCCAGCGCTAAGTTATGCTGAGCAGACTAATACGGTGGTCAATGATGCAGAGGTCAATAATGAAGTGGTGAAAGACCCTTATGCGTCTATTTACGACAATGTGCTGCAGCATAATGCCGATAACGCAGTGCTATATTGCGCAGAGTTACAAACTTCGTTAGAAAGCAAATCAAGTGATGTGCGTCACCAAGCATTTGTGCAACTTGCGGAAGGGTGGGGACGAGTACAAGCTAGTTATATTCTTGGTGACTACGACATGAATGCAATGGATTACCCATTAATGGTGGATTACTTCCATAGTGGTAATGAAGATATTCATGAAAGCATTGAACGTCTAGTGGGGCGTGACTCAAAACCGTCAACCGCATTATATAAAAATTCATATAAAACCATGGGCGCAATCGACTCTGTTATGTTCAGCGGTGAATGGTCTGAACGCAGAAAAGCCTTTGCTGAAGTAATGGTCGCGAACGTTTGTAAGCGATTTATACAAATTAGTGATGGTTATAAAGCCAATCGTGATGAATTTCTTTTTGATGTAGATAGAGGTTTGTCTTTAGTTGTGAATGCTGAGATTGAGCATATTTATAAAACAAGAGATTGGCGTATTGCTCAAGTCAGTGGGTTAACAAAAGCTAATCTTGGTGAGACTAAACCAGAGCATCAACAATACCCTTACAGCGAAGCGTCTTGGGCATTTATCGGTGGGGTTTTAGAAACTAATAGACAATTGTTAGCGGAAGACCAACAACCTAACGTGGCAACTATTGCCTATGAAAAACATGGTAAAGAGGGGATTAATGCAGTGCAAGCCGCGTTAGAAAACTCATTACTTGCTTATAAAAACACACCTGCAGACCATAATTTTAATTTAAACGACATGATCCCAATTTTCCAGGGGTTGTTAGATGTTCAAAAAGCCTTTTATAGACATTTAGTGAGTCAGATTGGCGTATCGGCGAATTTAATCGATGCAGATGGCGATTGATACACCTTTAGCGGCATTTATGAATGGTAGTGACCGCATATTCTGGGGCTACCTTGTTGTTAGCGGGATCATTGCCATTGTTTGGTATGTCTTCAAAGTGGGTGCTATTTCAGCACCCCAATTAAAGGCTTATTGGTTTAATGCTGACTCAAAATTAGATTATCGTTATTTTGTATTTAATTGGGTATTCAAGGCACTGTTTATTGTGCCTGTTTTACTGTCAGCGAACACGGTTGCGCTATCGACGCTGAATTGGTTGAACTCGATATCGGATCCCTTGTTTTTGTCTTGGTATTATCGCGATATTATTGTTGCGTACACTTTTAGCTTATTTGTCCTTGGGGATTTTAGCCGCTATTGGTTGCATCGTTGGCTACATACTAATCGATGGTTATGGAAATTTCATCAGGTACATCATAGTGCTGAATCATTGAACCCATTGACATTTTATCGCTTACATCCTGTGGAAATTATGTTGTTTGCACTACGTAATGCATTGGTTGCTGGTGTTGTTACAGGCATTTTTGTTTTTTGTTTTGGCGCGCGTATTAATCTTTACTCAGTATTAGGTGGAAATGCCTTTGTTGTGATCCTATTTTCTTTTACTGGCAACCTGAGACATAGCCATATTCGCTTGAGTTATGGGCGTTGGCTAGAGCGTTTATTAATATCGCCAGCACAACATCAGGTGCACCATCAACAGAAATACATACACAAAAATTTAGGCAGCATCTTAGCTTTGTGGGATTGGCTCTTTGGTACATTAAGGCTATCAAAAGACGTTCCTTTAGATCAAAAATTTGGTTTAGGGCGCGATAAAAGGCAAAAATTTGATGGCATTATAAAAATTATTATTCAGCCATTTTTTGATATTTACAGAAGTATTAGACGGAATTGAAATGAAAAAAATATTTTATTGTTTACTCGCATTAATCGCTTGCACAAACGTAGCTAACGCCGCTGGTCAATTGACTGAAGCACAATTAGGACAGATCTTGTTTCTTGACTCTAACTTTTCTGTTAATCGTACTATGTCTTGCGCAACTTGCCATGATCCTTCAAAAAGTTTTAGTGACCACCGTGAAAATGTAGGACTTGGTATGGTTTCATTAGGAGACGACACTAAATCTCTCGGTACGCGTAATACTCCCATGGCAACATACGCCAACACATCACCATCATTTCATTTTGATGAAGTATTAAAAGAGTATGTTGGAGGGCAATTTTTAGATGGTCGTGCTAACACATTATCTGACCAGGCAATGGGGCCGCCACTTAACCCTGTTGAAATGGCCTTACCCGATGCCGAAACGCTCGTTAAACGCTTACAAGAAAACCCTTTCTACGTGTCTACTTTTAAGCGCTTATACGGTGAAACCGTATTTGACTCAAAGCAATCAGATTCAGTTTTGCCTGCTTTTGATGGTTTTTCACGTGCACTACAAGCATTTGAAAAAACAGATGCCTTCTCTAGTTATGACAGTAAATATGATCGCTTCCTAAAAGGCGAGTACGACCTGACAGTCTTAGAAGATCTTGGGCGTACTTTATTCTTCTCGAATAACAATGTTAACTGTAATAGTTGCCACATGTTAAAAACTGAAGACAGCCCAAAAGAACCGTTTACGAATCATCAGTATCGTAATATAGGTGTGCCTTCTAATGATCAATTAATAGCATTAGGCCATATAAAAGAAGACTTTATTGACCACGGTTTATTAGAGAACCCAGCAGTTGATGACCCAAAATATGATGGTAAGTTTAAAAACCCGTCGTTACGTAATGTCGCAGTGACAGCACCTTACATGCATAATGGTGTGTTTAAAGAGTTGCGAACGGTGATGGAGTTTTATGATCATTACAATAATACAGAACGCACTATTAATCCTGAAACTGGTAAACCTTGGCGTTCACCAGAAGTGCCTACGACCGTTGATAAAGAAGATCTTACCGCTCATGCTTTAACAGATCGGAAAATAGATGCCTTAGTTGCCTTTATGAAAACGTTAACGGATAAACGCTTCGAACCTTTATTGATGCTTGATAAGAAGTCGAAATAAAATTAACTCAGTAATTATTGTTATGATAATTAATACTTTTATACCCGTTACTATTCAAACTACAACAATCAGCAAGTCTGAAGTGAAGCTATTTTAGGCGTCAAGCTTAAGAGTTAACGGGTTACATCATAGTGATAGCACACATTAAAATAGTTGATTTAGGCCACAAAAATATTATTGCTGCAATGCGGTGTTTTTCAAGAGAGTGTCAGTCATAGTGCTTTACCTTTATTTCTTGGCATGATTAGTGCTTTTAATCCTTTGTAGGTAGATATCTGCTTATTTAATTTAAAAGGAATGTATTAATGAGAAGAATAATCTTAATTTTGGTGCCGTTATTATTTTCAGTAACTGCCCAAGCAACATTGATGAGTGCTGAAACCATTGGTGCTGTAACTACTAATAATGGTAGTTTTATTATAGATTCAAGCAATGGCAAAAATAAAAATAAAGT
Source organism: Vibrio sp. 2-Bac 85 (assembly GCF_037546705.1). Taxonomy (NCBI): domain Bacteria; kingdom Pseudomonadati; phylum Pseudomonadota; class Gammaproteobacteria; order Vibrionales; family Vibrionaceae; genus Vibrio; species Vibrio sp. 2-Bac 85. The sequence goes on from NZ_JALAAB010000016.1 coordinate 43,428, forward strand.
AGCGCAATTGACCGGCGTAGAAAAGAACGCTTTTAATAGTATTGCGACGGGCAACGTAACATCTGGCTCAGCTTATAAAAATACCGTTGCAGTTGATGCAGGTTCAACTTTTTCATTTGATTGGAAATGGTTGAGTAATGAGGGTTCAAACTCTTGGTACAACGATTTTGCATTTGTTAACTTGAGCTTAGGTAGTCTAGATTGGCTTGCTGATACGTCGACGCCTGACTATACAACAGGCAGCTTTGCTTGGACCGCAGCAGAATCTGGTTGGTTAACTTATACCATTGGTGTATTTAACGTTAAAGATTCTTTTGCTAATTCAACATTAACAGTGAACAATATTTCAGTGTCCAATCCTGTATCTGTACCAAGTCCTGCTTCATTCGGTATATTGGCAGTGGCATTAGTTGGATTGATGGTTAGTCGCCGTAGAAAACAGGTATAATTACAACTGTTAGTAACTTGCATGATAACGGATATACAAAAAAACCATTCAATATTGAATGGTTTTTTTATGTTTTCAGTTTATTTTAACTAATACGTTTGTATTTAATACGATGAGGTTCAACCGCTGCTGCACCAAAGGTTTTCTTCAACCACGCTTCATAATCACTGTAGTTACCCTCGTAGAAGTTAACTTGACCTTCATCGCGGTAATCAATAATGTGTGTTGCAATTCTATCTAAGAACCAACGGTCATGTGAAATAACCATGGCACAACCAGCAAAGCCTAATAGGGCATCTTCTAGTGCACGTAAGGTTTCGATATCTAAGTCATTGGTTGGCTCATCCAGTAGTAACAAGTTACCGCCAGATTTAAGCAGTTTAGCTAAATGCAAACGGCCACGCTCACCACCGGATAAATCGCCTACTATTTTAGATTGGTCAGAACCTTTAAAGTTAAAACGTCCTAAATAAGCACGGCTAGGAATTTCAATATTACCAACTTGAATAATATCGCTACCGCCAGACACTTCTTCAAATACTGTCAACTTGTCATCCATGTGGTCACGGAACTGGTCAACACTGGCCATTTGAACCGATTCACCAATGATGATTTCACCTGAATCTGGTTTTTCTGTGCCGTCCAACATTTTAAACAGCGTTGATTTACCCGCACCATTGGCACCGATAATACCGACGATAGCACCTTTAGGAATACTAAAGCTTAAATCGTCAATCAATACACGCCCATCAAAGGATTTAGTCAAGTTATTGACATCAATTACTTGATCACCTAAACGTTGCCCAGTTGGAATAAATAATTCGTTGGTTTCATTACGTTTTTGGAAGTCTTGATTATTAAGCTCCTCAAAACGTGATAAACGTGCTTTGCTTTTAGATTGACGACCCTTAGCATTTGAACGAACCCATTCCAGCTCTTGTTCAATTTGGCGTTGGCGTGCTTTCTCTTGTCCGGCTTCTTGTTTTAAACGCTCATCTTTCTGTTCAAGCCAAGACGAGTAGTTACCTTCCCATGGAATACCGTAACCACGGTCTAATTCCAAGATCCAGCCTGCTACATTATCAAGGAAATAACGGTCATGGGTAATCGCCACAACAGTTCCTTCATAATCATGTAAGAAACGTTCTAACCAAGCAACAGACTCTGCATCCAAGTGGTTAGTTGGTTCGTCTAGTAACAGCATGTCAGGTTTTTCAAGTAATAAACGACATAACGCAACACGGCGACGTTCACCACCAGATAGGACTTTAACAGGTTGATCCCAAGCCGGTAAACGTAGTGCATCGGCAGCACGCTCTAATTGGTTATCTAAGTTATGACCATCGTGGGCTTGAATAATATCTTCAAGTTGACCTTGGCGTTTTGCTAAGGCATCAAAGTCTGCATCTTCTTCTGCGTATGCAGCATAAACCGCATCTAACTCTGTTAACGCAGATTTAACTTCAAAAACTGCTTCTTCGACGACTTCACGGACATTTTTTTCAAGATCTAATACAGGCTCTTGCGGTAAGTAACCAATTTTAGTACCGGTTAATGCGCGTGCTTCACCATCAAATTCTTGGTCGATACCGGCCATGATACGTAACAGGGTCGATTTACCTGAACCATTCAGACCTAAAACACCGATTTTAGCGCCAGGGAAAAAGCTTAATGAAATATCTTTTAAAATAGTGCGCTTAGGTGGCACTATTTTAGAAACGCGAGACATAGAATAAATGAACTTATCAGGCAATGGTTGAGCCATGGGGGATCCTTTATAATGAATAAAATAATTGAGAGCTATTGTAGAGTATCTACTAATCAACAAGCAACAGATGGTAATGGCTTAGGTCATCAAAAATAACCAAAGCACACTAATGAGTAAAAAAATGAGCGCTTAATAGTTAACTGCTTACCTTGTTTAGCCATCTAAGCTTTGTACTAAGTTGAGTAGTAGGATATTTAGCAGTGTGACAAATAAGAACCCTAATAAGCATGGTGTTAACCCTATTTGATAAGTGAAATATAATCGTATTATTTATAGGGGGCTATTGGATAGAGTATTAGATAGATTGTTAACCGAGCTGGTTCAGTCTACATTTACAGGGTCTTACAGTGATAGATGAATAAAGTGCTAGATGAAATTCCCTTATCTATTTAGATTAGATAATAAATACGACAGAGTCCTGTCCTAAAGGGGTTCATAGGAACTTTTAAGTGCAAAAAATATGACCTATTTTTCTATTTTTGCTTTAAGTTGAAGTACATCCAAAATTAGATTGCTTTTAAACAAGTCATAATAGAGATATTCCCAGATAGTGAATTCATCAGTTCTTATGTATTCATTTAAATCATTTGACGTCATATCAATTTGGCTAATATATTGCTCTATTTCTTCTCGTTGCTTATCCCAATCAAGTTCTACTTTATGTTTGTTTTTCTCCCAATTACGTTCATCAACGGTTGCTTGCACTGCATCTTTAAGCTCTTTTTTATTATAGAAAAACTTGGTTAGCTCGGTAATATCAAAGGACTCAAATGCTTCAGATAATGGTCCATGTTGCTTATCATTTGGGGTTCGACTTACTGTTGTCGCCAAATCGACTATTTCCTGATGGTCTAATGTTGGCCATCGGTCGACAATAATAGTTTGAATAAATGTCCAATAATTTCTACAAATGGCAACTTGCCATCCGAGTTCATTCATTGCTTCTATTAAAGCCCAACGTTCTGTTGCTGAAAAAATACTGCCTGATATCGAGGCTATCTGTGTTTCTAGCATTTTAAACTTGCTGTATGCATCGTTATTGGTGGTTTTAGCTATTTTTTTGTTATTTTTCAAAATTAATATAGCAGTTTGGTGAGGAGTTAAAATACGTCGTCCCATTGTTGGTGGGGTGTAATAGCTTCTAAAGGTCATCATTTTTCCTTAATGTTGAATACATTCAAAGACTAATTCCTTAGATTAGGTATTGTTTAGGTATAAAAAGAAGGTTTTCAATGAATGTAAATTACTTGTGTAGTGTTTTGTGTGTAGTTGTGTAGATCTATAAATAGAGGATTTTGTTGAACAATCAAACTACCGGTTTTAAATACCAATATCAAGGCTCAAACGTACAATTTAACTTACAACTTTCTATTAGTTCGATTATGCATTCGATGATCTATTAATAAGGGGAGCTAAGGTAAAGCATCGCTGTTATAAAAATGTCTAATAATAGTGATTTATTAGTAACATCGGCATGTCACTTAATAATGGGGATAACGCGCCAACAGTTATAACCCTATTGCAACATAGTTATTTCACTACTTAAAAGAACTAGTTGGTTTATCAATTTGCTACATAATTGAGTCATTGTTGAGCATTAAAAAATGATTCCGTAATTTAACTAATATACGGAATCATATTCTTTCTATTTTGCTTTAACACCTAACCTAACATCTAAACAAACTATTGATTACGGCAGCATTGTGAATGGTAACGAGTACATATCGAATTTCTTAAGACTCTGTTACCGGTGCAGCCGTTATTTTTTCTTCTGTTTCTAGGCCTTTCTGAGCCCAATATCCAGATAGAATAGACCCTGAAATATTGTGCCATAGCGAGAATACTGTGCCAGGGATTGCGGCAGCAGGCGAGAAGAACTTCATTGCTAAAACAGCTGCAAGACCTGAGTTTTGTAAACCTACTTCAAAGGCAATGGTACGGCTGGTTTTTTCATCAAACCCTAATAACTTGGTAATGAAATAGCCAGAAAACAGGCCGATGCTGTTATGGATAATCACTGCCAACATCACAATCGGACCGACATCTGTTAATTTACCCGCGTTTAGTGCAACCACAATAGCAATAATTATCACGATTGATAGCATTGAAATAAGCGGTAATAGAGAAGAGATAGCTTTTACTTGTTTATTTAAAAATGAATTAATTAAGATACCAATCGCAATCGGTAACACCACTATTTTAAGTAAACTAATAAAGATGGGTAACATCGGGAAGTCAACGCTTTGACCCACTAATAAACCACTGATGACGGGAGTTAATACCACGCCAACTAATGTTGATAACGCAGTCATGGTGATTGATAATGCAACATCACCCTTTGCTAGGTAACACATTACGTTTGATGATGTACCACCTGCAACACTACCCACTAAAATCATACCAACGGTTAATTCTGTGTCTAATTGCAAAAAATAACACACTAAAAAAGCCGTAATTGGCATAATGGTAAATTGTAATAACATGCCAACACCGATTGCTGATTTCTTATTAATGACATTTTTAAAATCTTGCAGCGTTAATGTCAGGCCCATACTCAACATGATCAGCATCAGTAATGGAACAATATAGCTTTTTATCCCAACGAATAGTTGTGGAGAAAGAAAAGCGACGCCAGCAAAAAGAATGGCCCAAACGGGAAATAGCTTGATTAGTTTATTCAACATTTAAATCCTTTTATAATTATTTAATTTTTATTAATGAGATAGGGAAGATGAATTTATCATAAAATTAAAAAACGTATATATTTAGTTGTGCATCAACAGAATTTAAAATGTATTTAGTGGCTAAATTAAATGTTAAAAAGTAAATTTGGTTGGTGCTTTTTCAATGCCATAAATATTTTTAATAAAATAAATTTTATTGCTGAAATCCTTATAAAAAATATGTTATAAAGACCTCCTCTGAATCGTTATTCACTTTTAAACTTGTAAAATATTTTACTTTTTAATGAGTTAGACATCCGTCTCAACGTTTTCAATTATCAGCATATCAATTAATAAAAACAGCAATCGCTAAGGTGAAGCAATGAGCACAAAACCATACCAAACTGTTAATCGGCAACGTTATCGATTAGCAGAGGATGGTTCCTTTGAGATGCGTTTGAGTCAAGATTTGGTGATCAGTGAAGAGCCTCTCAACATCGTATTGCATTGGACATGCCAGGAAACGGGTGAACTGCTTGAAAAAACCTTGATGGTCACCATGAGAACCCCCGGAGATGATGCTTCGTTAGTGACTGGATTATTACTATCGCATGCAGTTATCGAACATGCAGATCAAATACAATCAATTATTAGTTCTGAACTTAATCAATGTGACATTACCTTAGCAACATCGGTTGTGTTAGATTGGGAATCCTTAACGCGTCATTTTATTAGCCATTCAGGCTGTGGTGTTTGTGGCACCAGTAATGTGAAGAAGCTAGCGCATACTTTTAATGTCACTATCGATGAAATGCCACAGTGGTTGCCTGTCTCTGCTTTACTTACATTCTCAACGCAATTACGGCAACAACAGTCTTTATTTTCTTTAACGGGTGGCGTTCATAGTGCTGGCATATTCTCTTTGCAAGCTTGCTTGTCAGCGAAAGAGGATGTGGGCCGACATAATGCAGTTGATAAAGTGGTTGGCGATTTATTGACACAGGGTAAGCTTGATCATCAATCTATCTTAATGCTCAGTGGACGTATCAGTTTCGAACTTATGCAAAAAGCGGTTGCCGCAAAGATACCTGTGGTCGTTGCGATAGGCGCGCCATCAAGTTTAGCGATAGCAGTAGCAAAACAATTTAACATCACTTTAATAGGCTTTGTTAGTGAGCATACTTTTAATGTCTACCACGGTGACTTTCGTTTACAAAAACAACATTAATAACCATTACAAATGATAGGTAGGCATTATGAGTGTTAAAAAATATACAGCAGCAGCTGGTGGTTGGGGTTCACTTGCAAGTACAGCCAAACATTTATTACACAGTGAGAACGTAGCAAAAAACGTTTTGAATTTACTCAAAACCAATCAAGATCATGGTTTCGATTGTCCTGGGTGCGCTTGGGGTGAAGAAGGTAAAAAAGAACGTTTTCGCTTTTGTGAAAATGGCGCAAAAGCCGTTAACTGGGAAGCAACTTCTCGCCGTTTAACACCTGAATTCTTTGCGAATAATAGTGTGTCTGCCTTACGTAAACAAAGTGATTATTATTTAGAAGATCAAGGGCGTCTTTCAGACCCTATGCTGTACCAATCAGAAACAGATTGCTATGTACCCATTAGCTGGGATGATGCTTTTTCATTGATTGCACAGCACCTAAATGGCTTAGAAAACCCTAATCAAGCAGAGTTTTATACCTCTGGCAGAGCAAGTAACGAAGCTGCCTTTTTATATCAGCTAATGGTTAGAAAGTTTGGTACTAATAACTTTCCTGACTGCTCAAATATGTGCCACGAAGCCAGTGGTTATGCATTAAAACAAGGTATTGGTGTAGGTAAAGGTACAGTAACACTAGAAGACTTTGACCATGCCGATGCCATTTTTGTGTTTGGTCAAAACCCAGGGACCAACCATCCTCGTATGCTACATACATTAAGCCATGCTGCACAACGTGGCGCAAGTATTGTGACCTTTAATACATTAAGAGAGCGTGGTTTAGAACGCTTTGCTAATCCTCAATCACCAGCGCATATGGTGCTTGGTGGTGAAACGAAGCTGACCAGTCAATATTATACGCCTAATTTAGGCGGTGATATGGCTGCCGTGCGCGGCATAGTTAAAGTCTTGTTAAAGCGTCATAACCAAGCACTAGAAAATGGTGATCATGTATTCAATGTTAAATTTATTGAACAGCATACTAGCGGTTTAGATGCCTACTTAGAACAAGTAGATGCAACGCCTTGGTCATTAATTACTGAGCAATCAGGTTTATCTAAAAAGCAGATAAAATCAGCGGCAGATATTTACCAACAAGCAAAACGTGTTATTTTTACTTGGGCAATGGGAATTACTCAACATAAGCACTCAGTGCCTACGATCTATGAAATGACCAATCTACAATTGTTGTTTGGCAACATTGGTAAAAAAGGCGCGGGTTTATGTCCTGTACGTGGTCACTCTAATGTGCAAGGTGATCGCACCATGGGCATCGATGAAAAACCTAATGCCACATTGCTTAATAACATAGAAAAAACCTTTAACTTTACGCCTCCCGCGGAGCATGGGCACAATGCCGTACAAGCCGTGGAAGCGATGTTACGTGGCGACAGCAAAGTGTTTATCGGGTTAGGTGGGAACTTTGTGGCGGCAATGCCGGATTCTGAGATCACGCGCCAAGCAATGAGTCGCTGTGATTTAACCGTTAATATTGCGACTAAACTTAATCGAACTCATTTATACCCAGGCAAGTCAGCGTTGATTTTACCTTGTTTAGGCCGAACTGATATCGATTTACAGGCGGGGGAATCTCAAAAAATCACAGTGGAAGATTCATTTTCCATGGTGCACAGTTCGCAAGGTGTAATAAAAAGTGACACCAGACAAATGCGTTCTGAGCCTGCGATTATTGCGGGCATAGCGCAAGCCACATTGGGTAGCTCTCCAATCAATTGGTTAGATACGGTTCAAAACTATGATCTTATTCGTGATTATATTAGTCAAACTATTCCCGGCTTTAGCGACATGAACCAACGTTTGCAAGCACCAGGTGGGTTCTATTTAGGTAATGCTGCTGGGCGAAGAGAATGGAATACGAGCGATCAAAAAGCACAATTTCATAGTGCACCTTTACCCGATGCAATTATTTCAGCCTCGCAACGAGCGTTAACTAAAAACCGTATTTTTGTTTTACAAACACTGCGTTCTCACGACCAATACAACACAACTATTTATGGTTTCACAGATAGATACCGTGGTTTAAGTGGTGATCGTAATATTATTCTTCTTAACGAAAATGACATAACCGCATTAGGATTAAAAACCGGTGATAAAGTCGATATTGAAGCGCTCTGGGGAGATGAAGTCGTGAGAGAAGTGACTAATTTCACTTTGCTTGCCTATGATATTCCGACGGGTAATGCTGCCGCTTATTATCCAGAAGCGAATCCTTTAGTGGCGCTGGCTAACTATGGTGATTTTACCTTCACACCTAACTCAAAATCGATTGCGATAGTGATCACCGCAGCTAAAAATCCGCTACCAGAGCGTATTGTATAAACTGTTTTTCCCTGTATTGAGAGGGTGATAAAACAACAAAAGGTTATTAGCAATACGTTAATAACCTTTTTAGTACTAACTTATCTATTAGTCCTAGTACTTAGCATTCATCTATTAGCCCTAGCATTTGACGCTTAAACATAACCTTGACGCTTTCATTCGTGTAATGCTTACTTTACCCTTTGTCCTAATTAAGAGAGAGTATTGTGCGCAATTGTTTATTTCTAGATCCGCATAATAAGTGTAATTATTATCTTTATTCAACATAAATTAATTAGCATTACTTTTATTCAAGTTCATGTTCGCTATATTTCACACTATTTGCTCTATGCAATAGCGCAAAGATTGCGTAAAATGCGCATCATAAATTGACTTACACTATAATTCCTACCAGGAGATGCACATGTTTAACCGAGATATGAATATTGCTGATTACGATCCAGAACTATGGAAATCAATGACTGATGAAGTACAACGCCAAGAAGATCACATCGAGCTTATTGCGTCTGAAAACTACACTAGTCCACGTGTTATGGAAGCACAAGGTAGTCAATTAACAAATAAATACGCAGAAGGTTACCCTGGTAAGCGTTACTACGGTGGTTGTGAATATGTTGACGTTGCTGAATCTTTAGCAATTGAACGTGCTAAATCTTTATTTGGTGCAGACTACGCAAACGTACAACCACATGCTGGTTCTCAAGCAAACAGTGCTGTTTACGCTGCATTATGTGCTCCTGGTGATACGGTTTTAGGTATGAGCCTTGCTCACGGTGGTCACTTAACACACGGTGCATCAGTTAGCTTCTCTGGTAAAGTTTACAACGCTGTTCAATACGGTATCAACCCAGACACAGGTGTTTTAGATTACGCTGAAGTTGAGCGTCTAGCAATTGAGCACAAACCAACAATGATTGTTGCTGGTTTCTCTGCATACTCAGGTATCGTAGATTGGGCTAAATTCCGTGAAATCGCTGACAAAGTAGGTGCTTACCTGTTTGTTGATATGGCACACGTTGCTGGTTTAGTGGCTGCGGGTCTTTACCCTAACCCTGTACCATTTGCTGACGTTGTAACAACGACTACACATAAAACATTAGGCGGTCCACGTGGCGGTCTTATCCTTGCTAAAGCGAACCCAGCACTTGAGAAAAAATTAAACTCAGCTGTATTCCCTGGCGGTCAAGGTGGTCCATTAATGCACGTTATTGCTGCTAAAGCAGTAGCATTTAAAGAATGTGCTGAACCTGCGTTTAAAGAATACCAACAAAACGTATTAGACAACGCTAAAGCAATGGTTAAAGTATTCCAAGAACGCGGTTACAAAATCGTTTCTAACGGCACTGAAAACCACCTTTTCCTAGTTGACTTGATTGCTCAAGACATCACAGGTAAAGAAGCTGATGCAGCGCTAGGTCTTGCTCACATCACAGTGAACATGAACTCAGTACCAAACGATCCACGTTCTCCATTTGTTACATCTGGCCTTCGTATCGGTACTCCTGCATTCACTCGTCGTGGTGCAAACACTGCTGACGCTGCTGAATTAGCGGCTTGGATTTGTGACGTACTTGATGCGATTAAAGATGAAGAAAAACTAGCAGCAACAATCGAAGCTGTTAAAGTGAAAGTCGCTAAATTCTGTAGTGCACACCCTGTTTACGCGTAAACTCGATGCTTATCTGAATCACTTTATTGGTTAGACTGTAAAAATAACCGATAAACGACTTTTAAAATCCGTACTTGTTAAACAAGTGCGGATTTTTTTATTGTATTTTTAGTATCGTTTAGCTGAATGTTGAGGTTTAGTTGGACGTCGAAGGAACTTACTTATTCATTTCTATTGTTTACTGTTCAATAATAGGGCTGTTATTTATAAGACAAAAACACAACATAAAGTAACAGTTGCACTAAATTATATTTAATTTCATAAATAGTTATCAATTACATTTTATAAATAAAAAATCTGCTTAACAAAACAAGTAATTTTTTTGTTATTTTTAAAAAAAAACTTGCTTGCTCCTATTATCGAATCTATATTTATCAAATATTTACATATAAAAATAACTCTTAATAGGGAGAGGTGTTTTTGAAGTGTTAAAATACAATTAATAAGTCTCTGTTTTTTTATTTTTTTGATGTTTTTATATAGGTGATTTAAATCTATTTAATCGATAAAAGGTTAGCTTTTTTCAAGGTTAACGGTTTTATTAATCATATTACAATAATAAATCATAGTGATTAAACTGCTTAAAATAGGTTGTTTTCTCTAAGGCTTTCAAATAATAAAGTTAATTCACCCGTTTAAGCTACTTAGATTTAAAATAAGTAAGTGGATAAGCAAAATTATATTTTAATAAATTAGAGAATGTAGAGAAAATAGATTGACTAAACTTGTAACGACAACCGTGTTTTCAAATGAGGCTTCACATTGGCTAGACTGGCAATGTAGCATGATCTCAAATGTTAAATGTGGAAGCATATTTCTAACCAAGACAGACCAAGAAGATCTGCAAAGTATCGCCCTTTGGCCTAATGCTGATTCTTTCTCTTCAACACTTACCAATATTGCAGTAAATACTATTAAGAGTGCTACAGGAGGAGTCAATAAAGCGCTTGATGATAGTTCACAACTTATTGATTATATTTCTAATCCACTAGTCCAGCAAGGGCAAGTTGTGGGTGTTGTTGTTCTCGCTGTTGCTGTTCGGTCAGAGCAGCAATGCCAAGCTGTATTGCAATTATTACAATGGGGTAGTGTTTTCCTAGAAAAAATGTTGGAACGTAAAAGTGAACGACAGGATAGCGACGCAACACTTGCTTTAAATGCTGTTGCATTACTTGCTGTAAATGAACCTTTGCCGGTAAGCAGTTACCATTTTTGTAATTTTATTGCGGAACATTTTGACTGTGCCAGAGTAGAACTCGGCTTGGTTAAAGGCTTACAAGTGCAAGTACTAAGCGTATCACATCAACTTCATTTCGACCGTCGTATTGAGCGTATTAGACAAGTTGAATTTGCGATGGAGGAGTGTGTCGAACAGAATGAAAATATTATTATTCAAGCTAATTCAAAACAAACAACCTCAGTCATTCATAAACATACCCAGCAGCTACTCAATGATCAAAATGGCGCAGTTTGTTCGATTATTTTACGTGATGATGTAAGCCCGATAGGGGTATTAACACTCGTTTCTCAGAAGAGTAATCGCTTTAACGCCGAAGCGATTAAAAGACTTGTTACTATTGCTGATAGTATCGCGCCAGTGGTTCGTTTACATACTAATAATTCGTTACCGATTTGGAAAAAAGCGGCGAATAATATTAAACAGCAACTAAATCGATTAATCGGTCCTGGGTACTTTCGTACTAAAGTGATCACGCTTACAAGTATCATTCTGATAGGGCTGTTAACACTGTTGCAAACGGATCATATTATTACTGCGCCAGCTTCGGTGGAAGGAAAAGTACAACAGTCGATTGTTGCTCCTTTCAGCAGTTATATTGCAACCGCTAAGGTGAGAGCGGGTGATTTGGTAGAAAAAAATCAAGTGCTGGCAACTTTAGACGATAGAGATTTACAGCTTGAATATGATAAGTGGTCTAGCGAACGAGACAAACAAGCGAAAGAATACCATCAGGCTTTAGCACAACGAGACCGTGCTCAAATCAGCATATTGAAAGCTAGCATCGCACAAACTGATGCGCAATTGGAGAGTATTGAGGAGCGATTGCTGCATACTCAATTAAAGGCACCATTTAGTGGTTTATTAGTTAGTGGAGACTGGAGCCAATCGCTTGGCGCACCGATTGAGCGCGGACAATTACTTTTTGAGGTAATACCGGCTAAAAATTACCGTGTAACACTACAAGTAGATGAGCATGATGTTGCTAATCTGATGTTGGGACAAAATGCAAATTTACGTTTAACAGGTTTATCTGATCAATTAATTAAATTACGCATCTCACAGATCTTTCCCATCGCCTCAGTGACGCAGGGTAGCAATAATTTTCGAGTAGAGTCTGACATCATCGACTCCACCGAAGGTTTGCGTCCTGGTATGCAGGGAACCGCAAAGATAGTCGTTGGTCGTGGGAGTTTATTAAGTGTTTGGACTGATTCGCTCGTTTCTCGATTACGCCTTTGGGCTTGGTCTTTGGGTTTCTAAGCGATGAATAAACAACAGCAAACTTCATCCCTTTGGCAACATGTAGCAGAATTACGCCCTTATCTGCGTAAGCACGTAGAAATTCTTGTGCAGGATTATCGAGGGGAACGTTGGTACCTTCTGCATGATCAATCAGGTGGTAAATTTACCCGATTTAATGCCACTGCCTATGAAGTGATTGGCAGATTAAATGGTGATTTCTCAATGCAGGAAATCATGTACTTGGTTAATAAAAACCGAGAAATTGATGAATTACTTGAAATTGAAGATATATTAAATATTTTGGCACAATTACAACGTGCCGAAGTATTACGTAACGGCCTTCCTGTTGGTAAGCAAGAGGTGCTAAACCGCTATTATCAAACCCGACATTCAAAGCGTTCAGTGATAAGTAACCCACTGGCGATTCGAATTCCATTGTTTGATCCTGATCGACTGTTGAACTACTTAGCCCCCTTAGCAAGGTTTGTTTTTTCAGTAAAAGGGCTTTGGATTTGGCTGATAACAATCGTTATTGCACTTGTTTTAGTGGTAGTCAATATGCAATCGATCGTAGCGGCAGTTGCAGATAAAAGTCTCAGCCCCTCGGAGTTAATCGCCTTTTGGTTGATCTACCCCGTGATTAAAATATTGCATGAGTTAGGCCATGGTATGGCGGTTAAAGCGGGTGGGGGCGAGTCCCATGATACCGGTATTACACTGCTATTATTTATGCCCGTACCCTATATTAATGCATCTGCATCTTGGGCATTTCGCGATAAACGCCGTCGTGCGATAGTTGCCGCTGCGGGCATATTGGTTGAATTGTTTTTAGCAGCATTAGGGTTATTTGTTTGGCTGCTTAGCGAACCCGGCCTTGTTCATGAAATAGCCTTCAATACAATGCTTATTAGTGGTGTATCTTCACTGTTATTTAACGGTAATCCACTATTACGTTATGACGGTTATTATGTGCTTTCCGACCTCATTGAAATTCCAAACTTAGCCTCCCGTGCAAGCCAGTTTTATCTCTACTTAATGCAGAAATATGCACTTGGAATAAAGGGATTACGCTCACCTGTTACCGCGCATGGTGAGTCAGCTTGGTTCCTTTTTTATGGTTTAGCATCACCACTTTATCGCTTGATAGTGTTGATAGGTATTGCCCTGTACTTACCCAGTGAATTTTTTATTATCGGTGTTATTTTAGCGAGCTGGGCGATATTCAAGCAAATACTTAAACCGATATTACAAACATTGTATTTTCTGCTGACTAGCCCTCGTCTTGAGGCGCGTCGTCTACGTGCTATATCGACCATTGGGTTAATTATTATTGTATGTGCAGGTTTAGTACAAATACCCGTGTCACTCACCACTCAAGCGCAAGGGATTATCTGGTTCGATGATAATGGTAAGATCCTAAGCCCTTCTAATAGCTTTGTTGAATCGGTTGTGGTCAATTCAGGCACTGAGGTTCAAGCAGGAGAGCTACTTATAATACTAAAAGATCAATCATTGTTGACAGAACGTACTATATTAGAAGCTCGACTAAGAGAATTGAGCACAAAACAGATCTCTGAGAGAAATAACAGTCGGGTTCGTGGTGCGATGGTTGCAGATGACATTAAAGCAGTTACTGCAGAATTAAATAAAGTCAGCGAACAGGTAAGCTCATTAAAGATAATAAGCCCAGTTAAAGGTCGTTTTATCTTACATGATCCGCATCAGCTAAGAGGTGAATTTGTCAATCAGGGCGACATATTAGGCTACGTTATTCAAGATCAACAACCGATTGTACGTGCTGTAGTAAAACAAGAATATGCAGATTTATTACATTCAAAACCTGATTCCATTGAGGTCAAACTGCCCGGACAAATGACTGACTCTATTCAAGGGATATTAATACGCGAAGTCCCTGCTGGTGGTTCATCACTGCCTAGTATTGCGCTTGGTGCACTCGGAGGTGGTGAAATTAGTGTCGACATGCGAGACGAGACAGGCTTAACGGCCACTGAAAATGTTTTTCAGTTAGATATTGCACTACCTGAAGGGACAAAAGTGACAGGTATTGGTGAGCGAGCTTATATACGCTTTAACCATGGTTCAGAATCTTTGTGGGGGCAATGGATGAGGGGCCTACAACGATTATTTTTAAGATATTTACTACCCTTAACGGCCTAAACACATTACATACAATGTTTTGGTGGATAGGTCGAACAAGTTCAAGTGCTGAACATGAACAATACCATGCTCAGGTTCTGCACAATAAACCTTAACAATTCTTTGAATTAAAAAGGTTATTTTATTTTTAATATACGTAAAGTTGAAATATAGATTTCAACTATTTGTTACTTTTTAGCTGTTTATATCAGATCTCAACATGGCCGATGAAGGCCAGTGAGCAACAGCGTAATATCATATAAAAATGTGAGAATATTTATGAGTCGCATGAGACTTCAACATGGCTTTTTACTATTAATTTTACAGATTACTTGGTTACCTGCCTTAGTGGTAGCGCAAGAAACAGATCCCTTACTCAATGATCTAGAGCTTTTAGATTGTGTTATCGACCCCAGTGAGACAGCTGATCTAGGTAGCCATATTCCAGGTGTATTACAATCAGTCAACGTTGACCGCGGCGATTTTGTTAAAGCAGGAGACGTGATAGCAGTACTTGAATCAAAAGTCGATATGGCATCACTTGAACTCGCTCGTACACGTGTCTCATTGACAGCTGAAATTGAATTACGACGTGCCAATGCAGAGTTTGGCGAACGACAAAGCAAGCGTATTGAAGATCTGTATAAACGCTCAATGATATCGAGCAAAGAGATGGATCAAACGCAAACCGAAACTAAATTGACTCAACTACAACTCAATCAGGCACTTGATAATCAAAAGCTAGCTGAACTGGAATATGCACGCGCAAAGGAAGTCGTGGATCGCCATACTATTCGTAGCCCAATAACTGGTTTCATCATGGACCGCTTTAAAACACTAGGTGAATATGTTGACGATCAACCTATTGTTCGTATCGCACAACTCTCTCCTTTAAATGTTGAAGTCATTATTCCAGTAGAGCAAATGGGCAAAGTAGAAAAAGGAATGTTAGCAGACGTAAGGTCAGATGCGGTCGATCAAACATGGCAAGCAACCGTTAGCCGTATTGATCGCGTTGCCGATGTCGCCAGTGGCACTTACGGCGTTCGTCTTACATTAGATAACCCAGATTATGAAATCCCTGCGGGTCTGCGCTGTAAAGTTAGTTTTATATCGCAAGATAACGCAACGGAAACTCAAACTGCTAGCGTCACTCAATCTACTCATCACTCTACCGAACAAGTGTCGGTTTCTCATGATCTAGTCGCAGAAGAGGAGCACTCTTTTGTTGACCATCATTAAACACAGAGAAGAGTATATTGCGAATCTAATGCCTTTATTACTAACGGGTTTCAAAGGCTATACAAAATACGCTTTTCAGTGGAATCAACCTTATTCACTGTCTTACTTAATAGCCACTGCTACTACTAATTACTCCTCAGAATTAGGGGTGTAGTGGTGATGAAATTTGTGATGAAAAAATCGACATCGATTAAAAAACGTAAATATAACGCGCCTGTTATTGAAGGGCTTGAGCCGCGTATTTTACTGTCAGCTGACTTACCGGGGTTAGATCTATCTGCTGGTGATCTCGATTTACCTGATCACATGTCAACGGAAGATATTTTACGCGATGCACAAACAGAATTTGATTATATTGATGCGCAAGATATCGCTATTAATGATGCTAACCAAGCCGAATCACTGATTGAGTCAAGGTCACAAACCACTGCTATCAATGATTCTAGTCAAGACAACAATCAATATGCTCAAGATGACCATTCCGAATTATTGATTGAGTCAACGTCACAAACAACCGATATTCGTCACGAACTGGTCATTATTGATGCCGATGTAGAAGATTATCAACAGTTAGTCGACAGCTTACAATCGCAAGCCGATGATGAAGTCACTCTTGAAGTGATCATTCTAGACTCAAACCGTAATGGTATTGAGCAAATCAGTGAAATCCTCGCAGACCAACAAAATCTAGATGCTGTTCACCTTATTTCTCATGGGTCATCAGGTTCAGTGCAGGTCGGTAACAGCCAATTAAGCCAAAGCGAATTAACTCAACACTCACAGACAATAAGCCAGTGGGGGAATGCATTTTCAGCCGAGGGTGATTGGCTCATTTATGGCTGTGATTTAGCAGTTGATGCGCAAGGTGTCGCGTTTATTGATGCGCTATCACAATTAACCGATGCCGATGTGGCCGCATCTGATGATGCAACTGGACACACTGATCTTGGTGGTGACTGGGATCTTGAATATCAGTCGGGAACAATAGAAACCGATGTGGTTATTGATGTCGATACCCAGCAAGAGTGGGGTTATTTATTAGCAGAGAATACTGCGCCCGTTATTGCCATTGACAGCGGTTGGTCATTGACTGATATTCAAGAAGATGACGCTAATAATGTAGGTAATCTCGTTTCTGAAATCATTAAAAGTGCCGCCGATGATGCTATAACTGATGCAGATACAGATGCGAAAGAAGGTGTTGGCATAATCGCAAGTTCAAGTTCAAACGGAACATGGCAATATCATTTAGGCTCTAATGAAACGTTTAACGATGATGATTGGACTAATATTGGAGAAACCAGTCAAACAGTCACACTTTTATTGGCCGATACTGATAGTTTACGTTTTGTGCCTAATGACAATTTTAATGGAACAGAAACGTCTCTTCAATTAGTCGCTTGGGATCAGACTTCTGGTTTACATGAAGAAAAAGTCGATTCATCTTCACACGGTGGTAGTACGGCTTTTAGTAGTAAAACTACTATACCTTCAATCAAAGTTACAGCCGTCAACGATGCGCCTGATATTGAAGTTACCACTTACAATTTTGTTGAAGATGCTGATACCAACTCGGTCGGTTCTATTGTAGCTACATTTAGTACCAGTGATGTAGATGGAAATACAGTCACAGTGACTTTAAGCGATACTACAAACTATGCTCTTGGCACTGGCGATGATGTCGGGAAAGTTCTTTTAACATCCAATGGTCTCGAATTAGTTAATGCAGGGATGGATTTACCTGCATTTACACTTACACCAAATGATGGAACAACAGATGGAATTGCTGGAGATGTTGATCCATCTGTTACACCCGTTAATGATAGTCCAGTAATACGTAACACAAGTGCGACTTTCCAATATACCGAAAACGATGGAATCGTGTTAATAGCAAGCGAAACAACGTTAGATGATGATGATTCAGTTAACTTCGATGGCGGCCAACTGTCTTTCACAAATACAATTCAAGCACAAGAAATGGAAGACCGTCTGGATATACGTAATCAAGGGACAGCGACGGGGCAAATTGGCGTAAATAATTTTGATATAACCTATGGCGGCATAGTTATTGGTAGTTATACTGGGTCTACCACAGGAAACACTGCGCTGGTGGTCACTTTCAATTCTTCAGCGACCGTTGAAGCAGTGGAAGCGACATTTCAAAATATATCATACGAAAATACATCGGAAAATCCAACGGAATCACTAATACGTCGTTTTTCAATGATTGTCACAGATGGAGATGGAGGCGAAAGTAACAAATTATTTAGATCTTTGAAGGTCACAGCTGTAAATGATGCGCCAGTTATTACTTCTGGTGACACCGTGACTGCCATTAATGAAAATAGTGGTGCAAGACAAGTTGTTTATACCGCCGTGGCAACCGATGTTGATAGCGTTACCATTACCTATTCATTATCAGGTACTGATGCCCTCAAATTTACTATTGATAGTAGTTCTGGTGAAGTCACGTTAACCAATAATCCAGACTTTGAAACTAAATCGGCTTATAGTTTTAATGTGGTTGCTACTGATGATAATGACACTGACCCCTTAAGTGATACGCAGGCTGTCACGTTGGCCATTAATGATTTAACCACAGAAGCCGTCGATGATGCCTTTACTCTCTCCGCTGGTGTTCCAGTTACCGTTGACCCGCTGAGTAATGACACCGTTGCGGACGGTGATACCTTAATAATTACCCAAATCATTGATACTGCTAATGGCAATGCTACAGCCGATCTGGTTACAGGGACACCAATCACACTAGCATCTGGCACGGTTATCGAACTACGCGAAGATGGCCGCCTTAAAGTTACCGCTACCAGTGCAGGAACTGATAGCTTTGATTATGTAGTTACAGATGACAACGGAAATACTGATACGGGAACAGTCGACTTAACGGTGGGTAATGATCAGACTACAGCAGAAGCTAGTGGCTTTGTGACTACTTGGCAAACGACCAGTGCAGATGAAACTATCACTATCCCAATTGGCTCCGGCATTACCAATTTTACTGTTTATTGGGGAGATGGAGCTTCAACAACCTATACCGAAGGAGAGGTGGTTAGTCACACCTATGCTTCAGCAGGCGAATATAAAGTGGCCATTGTTGGTGACTTCCCCGGCATTAACTTCAACGGCAGCGGTGATGCCGACAAACTATTAACCATCGAGCAATGGGGTAATATCGCCTGGCAGGATTTAGACGATGCCTTCGATGGTGCGAGTAACCTTGTTATTAATGCGACCGATGCGCCTGATTTATCTGGAATAACTAATTTATCTGAGATGTTCAAAGATGCTTCCAGTATCAACACCGACCTTAGTAAATGGGACACTTCA
The DNA here is from genome assembly GCF_037546705.1 of Vibrio sp. 2-Bac 85. NCBI lineage: Bacteria > Pseudomonadati > Pseudomonadota > Gammaproteobacteria > Vibrionales > Vibrionaceae > Vibrio > Vibrio sp. 2-Bac 85. The sequence goes on from NZ_JALAAB010000016.1 coordinate 62,762, forward strand.
ACTGTAACAAACATGTATGGAATGTTTAACGGAGCCACTAATTTTAATCAGGATATTAGTGAATGGGATACCTCCAGCGTTAATAACATGGGGTTCATGTTTTATGGCGCTACTGATTTTAATCAGGATATAAGTGCATGGGATACTTCAAGTGTCGTCGATATGGAATTTATGTTCCGAAATGCACAATATTTCAATCAAAATATTAATAATTGGAATACTGAAAACGTTATTTCAATGAGTAATATGTTTCGTGATGCTAGCGCTTTTAATCAAAACCTCAACAGTTGGAATACATCAAACGTAACGAAAATGGTCGGGATGTTTGATGGAGCCATCGCTTTTGATGGTGATATCAGTAATTGGGTAACAACCAACGTTACCGACATGAGTAGTATGTTCGAGAATGCTCGTTCTTTCGATCAAGATATTGGTGGCTGGAATACCTCAAGTGTCACTAATATGAGTTATATGTTTAGGGGCGTTGATCCCCTAAATACTAGTGATATTTCCACCCCTAACATCTTCAATCAATATATTGGAAATTGGGACACATCTAAAGTTATTAGCATGCGAGGAATGTTTACCAATGCTAGCCTTTTTGACCAAGATATTAGTAAGTGGAACGTTGCTAAGGTCTTAGACATGAGTGCTATGTTTTTCAATGCTAATGCTTTTAATCATTATATTGGGGATTGGCATACCGACAACGTTACTACCATGCAATATATGTTTTACAATGCGACCAACTTTAATCAAGATATTGGTAATTGGAATACATCTAGCGTCACTAATATGAGCTTTATGTTTCGCAATGCTGGTGCTTTTAATCAAGACCTCATTTTTAATTCAGAGACAAACGCATGGGATACTTCTCAAGTTACTAACATGTCTTTGATGTTCCAAGATGCTTCATCTTTTAACGGTGAAATCGGCTCATGGGATACGTCAAGTGTCACTAACATGCAAAGCATGTTTTATAATGCGAATACCTTTAATCAGGATATTGGATCATGGGATACGTCAAGTGTCACTGATATGAGCAGTATGTTTAAAGGTGCTAGTGCCGAAAATCCAAATGTCTTTAATCAAGATATTGGCGGCTGGAATACGTCAAGTGTGACTACCATGCAACATATGTTCAATGGAGCAGACGCTTTTAATCAAGATATTAGTGCATGGAATACGGAAAATGTCACAACCATGGAAGCGATGTTTTTCGGTGCAGAAGAATTTAACCAAGATATTGGTGACTGGAATATTGGCAATGTCACCAGTATGCTGTACATGTTCTATGACGCAACCTCATTTAATCAAGATATCGGCGATTGGAACACCGCTAAAGTCACCAACATGGGCTTTGTGTTTTACAACGCGTCTTCATTTGACCAAAATCTTGGTAATTGGGACGTAACAAGCGTTACTAACATGGCCAGCATGTTGACTAATAGTGATTTGTCTATTCGCAATTTCGATGACACTCTCAGCGGTTGGACTGAACAGGTGATGCAGACAGGCGTCACTCTCGGTGCAAGTGGGCTTTACTATAGCAAGGCAGCCTCAATCCCTAATGGTTTGACAATTAGTGGTGCAAAAATCGATAGTGTAGTGACCATTGAATTCGAATTTGCTGTATACAGTGCAAATGAAAACGATGGAACGATGACCATCAGCTATATAGTCACCTCTGAGTTTGAAAGTACTACCGCTAAGGGTTTTGTTTTTACGGTTACTGACGGTACAGCCACGTCTGGCGATGATTACGCTTTTGATACGCCTGTCACTATCACCATTCAAGCGGGTGATTATACAGCCTCAGTGTTACAAACGCAGACGATCACGCTTATTGACGATACGACCCCCGAAACCAATGAAACCATTCTCTTAGCGCTTGAAGCTGAGGAGGGTGAGCAAAATGTTGAGTTTGGTAGTCAGGCGACAGCCGTCGCTACGATTATTGATGACAGCCCAACCATCACGGCCATTGAAACGGTTGATTTAAATAACGATGGTTTTATCGATGCAGTTCATGTGACCTTTTCTGAAGCAATAAACGACGACACCGTTATCGCTAACGATTGGGATATCGAGGGTGTTACTGAGGAAGCTTTTATTGCTAACACCAACGGTGATACCGTCAATGATTCAGATATCTATATTACCTTCAAAGGTAGCGTACTTAGTAGCGATGCGGCGCCAGTGGTTCGTTATACCCAAGGCTCAGTAGCAGATACAGATGGTAATAAACTGGGCGATTTTATCAGCAATACTGACAGCTCAGTGGCGACCACCGACAAAGCTGCGCCGGTAGTCACTAGCGTCACGTTATCTGACAATGCATTGAAGGTGGGGGAAACAGCAACATTAAATATTGTTTTCTCTGAAGCCGTAACTAACTTTAGCAATGACGATATAACCCTTGAAAACGGCACTCTGACATCCATTATTAGCTCCGATGGCGGCAAATCATGGACTGGAACTTTTACCCCAACGGATGACCTAGAAGATACCAGTAATATCATCCGTATTGGTACCGCGTTAACTGATCTTAACGGTAACGCGTTACAAACGAGTCGTGATACAGACAACTACAGCATCGACACGAAAGAAGCTATCATCACAGCGCTCGAAACCGTTGACCTCGATGGTGATGGTTTTATCGATGCAATTCATGTGACCTTTTCTGAAGCAATAAACGACGACACCGTTATCGCTAACGATTGGGATGTGGCTGGTGTAACCGGTGAAGCGTTTAGCTCAACCACTAATGGCGACACGGCAAACGATGCCGACATTTACATCACTTTCAATGGCGTGCTTGATACCGGCGCGACGCCTAAAGTAACTTATACCCAAGATGAGGGCACAGATGCCGATTTAGCCGATCTCGCTGGTAATAAGGTCAGCAATTTAAATGAAGATAATGCCACGGTTACCCTAAAAACCACAGACATGGCTGCACCTGTGATTACTGTAGGCCAGAGTTTTAATGTTAACGAAGATGCAGATAATAATGCCGTTGTGGGCACAGTTCAGGTTTCTGAATCACCTACCCAGAACTGGGTCATCACCGCGGGCAATGATGCTGGCATTTTCCAAATCAACAGCGGATCAGGTGAAATCAGCATTGCCGATAATAGTAATCTAGACAGAGAGACCACGGCCAGTTATCAACTAACACTCAGCGTTTCTGACGGCACTAATACAGCCGTTATCAATGAAATAGTCACTATTAATATTAACGATGTGGACGACAATGACCCTGTTGTATCGGGTACGGTAACTGCTAGCATCAATGAAGGAAACATCGGTGATGCACCTAGTACCGTTTCAGGTGACATTAGTATCTCAGATGCTGATGCAACGGCAAATCCAAGCTTTGCCGATCAAGGCGCTACAACAGGGGATAATGGCTTTGGCTCTTTTGCTCTTTCTTCGGGTACTTGGGTCTACACACTAGACCAAAGTGCTGTTCAACACTTAAGCTCAACTGATACCGTTAAAGATACTATTACCTATACTGCAACTGACGGCACTGAACAAGTCATTACGATTAACATAGTTGGGACTAACGATGCACCAGTCGCAGTAATAGATACCGCTGCGGTGGATGAGAATTTAAGTGTCACCGTTGATGTGCTTGCCAATGATACCGATGTAGATGATAGCCATACCTTCACTCTCAAGTCCGTTTCAGCGAATCAAGGCTCGGTCTCAATCGTTGCGAATAAATTAGTCTTTTTAGCAAAGGCTACTGACTTCGATCACTTACAAGCCGGCGAGACGGAAAATGTTGTGGTGACTTATGTCATGAAAGATGAAAATGGCGAGACTTCAACATCCTCAGCAACCATTATCGTAACGGGTACAAACGATTCACCGAGGAGTGCCGAGTTTGGGAAATATCTGTCTGAGTTAACACCAATAAGCCAAAGTGATATCACTGGTAAAGCTAAGTTTGATACCGATTACAAGGATGGCAAGATTAGTCTTAGCGGTGTTGAGTATGACTATGGTGTGACGACTCATCCTTCTCAACCGAAAGACGCTAAGATTAATTACAATATTGATGGTGCGACTCGCTTTGTTGCGACCATTGGCATAGCAGATTCATCTGGCAACCAGGGGGAAGTTATCTTTCGAGTATTCGTCGATGACGTTTTGCAGTACGACAGTGGAATAGTTTATTACGTTGACGATGCGATTGAAATATCTATTGATGTAACAGACGGTGCAGTATTACGACTGGAAGTTAATAATGCAGATGAAAGTAACTATGCAGATCATGCAGTTTGGGCCAATGCCCGCTTAGTAAATGGAATAGCCGCTTCACAAAGTGTCATAGAAAACGCAGCCAACGGCACTGTCGTTGAATTCGTGACCGGATACGATGTCGACAGAGAAGACGTACTTATGTACTCGCTGGCAGATGATGCTGGCGGGCGATTCGCAATAGATCCTAGCGGTAAGCTCACTGTCGCCAATGGCAGTCTTCTCGACTTCGAAAGCAATACTTCGCACACCATCGACGTCGTCATTACTGACAAAGAAGGTGCATCGACGAACCAACAGCTCACAATTTTGGTGACCGATGTCAACGAAGTAGAAACCTTGAGCCTGACCGATGTTACGGTGACCGAAGATAAAACAGTTGCTGGCTCCGTGATGGGAAGCTACACGCTGACCGATGAAGAGGGCGGCTTAACGGTTGACTTTACCGCAGGCACTAATACAAACAGTCACTATGAACTAGATGGCACCGACGTTAAATTAACCGCGGCCGGTGAAGCGTATTTAGATGCGGGCAATACACTTGCGAACATTAGCTTAACCACCAGTGATGGTGTGACCGCAACCAATACTGTTACCACCAACACCATCAATGATCCGATTTTATTAACGGTCGATCTGATTGATATCTTAAACGAAGATACGGTTAAAACTGACACAATAATTGCAACTGTTAGCGCCACTGATGAGGATGGTGGTGATATTAGTTACGGTTTGAGCGCGGCAGATGGAACCAACTATAAAATTAATAGCGTAACGGGTGAAGTAACCTTAACGAATGCCGGGGTAACCTTGGTGAACAGAGGGGAAGATCTCCCTGACTTTATAGTAACAGCTGCTTCAAATACGGGTGATACGTCAGCAACGACACAACCCGTTAATCTAGAGGCTCTGACTGGTTTTATTACTACCTGGAAAACCGATAATTTTGGCACATCTGATGATAACCAAATTAGTATTCCAATTGGGACCAAAGGCTCTGGAGATATTAATTTTACTGTCTATTGGGGAGATGGCACATCCTCAACGCACACATCTGGTCCAGCAGAACACCAATATGATATAGCAGGCACCTATACCGTTTCAATTGTCGGTGACTTCCCTGGTATTAACTTCGACGACTCCAACACAAAGAATAATAACCCCGCTTCCACTGATGCTGACAAGTTATTAACCATCGAGCAATGGGGCAATATCGCTTGGCAGGATTTAGACGATGCCTTTGAAGGTGCGGATAATCTTGTTATCAATGCCACAGATGCGCCTGACTTATCTGCAATAACCAATCTTTCTGATATGTTTAAGTACGCTACTTCATTTAATGGCAAGATTGGTGAATGGGACACCTCAAGTGTCGAAAATATGACGAATATGTTCCAAGGAACTCAATTTAACCAGGATATTGGAGACTGGGATACCTCCAGTGTCACCACTATGCATGGCATGTTCGCCCAAGCCACTGCTTTTAATCAAGATATTGGGGCGTGGGATACCTCTAATGTCACCAGTATGAAGTCTACATTTTGGGCTGCCAATGCCTTTAACCAGAATATAGGGGGATGGGATACTTCTAGTGTTAAGGATATGCAAAATATGTTCCGCGATAACAGTATCTTTAATCAAGATATAGGGAAGTGGGATACCTCTAACATTACGACGATGGGAAATATGTTCTTGCGTGCGAGTGCTTTTGATCAGGACATTGGCAGTTGGAAGATCAATAACGTAACTAATATGGGCAACATGTTAAGTTCATCAGGTTTATCGATCGATAATTATGATGCAACCTTGACTGGTTGGGCTGCACAGGACGTGAAGTCTGGAGTTACTCTCGGTGCAAGTGGATTGTATTATAATGCCTCTGCTACTGATAGGAGTTCACTGATTACCGACCACGGCTGGACAATTGAGGGCGATAACCTTGTTAGACTGCAGTTGGATCTGGATGCGGACGACTCATCAGCTGCAACAGTATCAGATTTTGAGACGACTTGGACAGAAGACGGTGGTGCCGTTTTGATTGCGGATAATGATGCAACAATCATCGATAACAGAAGCGACAGCAGTTCGAACTTGACATCGATAACCATCACACTCACAAACCTGCTTGATATTAATTCAGAAACGCTCTCTGTAGATACAACCGGTACATCGATCACTGCCAGTTACGATTCTGGTGTCCTCACCCTTTCCGGTCCAGACAGCCTAGCTAACTATCAACAGGTTTTACGAACAGTTACCTATGACAATAATTCGCAGTCCCCAGATGAATCCGAACGTGTTATTACGTTCGAAGTGAGTGATGGAACCTATACAAGCAATCTGGCTAGCACGACGGTTAAAGTCGTAGCGGTTAATGACCTAACGGTTGTGAATGCTGATTCAGGCTTGACCAACGAAGATGTTGACATTGATATCGATGTATTAGCCAATGATAGTGATACGGCTGATGGTGTTGATGCGGCGATCTCACCAGTGGCTAGCGTAACACAGGGAACCAACGGTTCAGTATCAGTCAATACTGATGGCACAATTAAATATATCCCGAATACTAACTTTAATGGTACGGATAGCTTTACTTATACCAACGAAGAAGGCCAAGAAGCCACGGTTAATGTCACGGTGGATGCCGTGAACGACTTTACGATTGTCGCTAACGATACCGCGACGACTAACGAAGATGCAGCGATTGATATCGATGTGTTAGCGAATGATGATGATAGTACTGATGCCGTCGATAATGGCAGTGCTGCTGTAGTCTCGCCGGTAGAAAGCGTGACTCAAGGCACCAACGGCAGCGTGTCAATCAACACCGATGGCACAGTGAAATACACGCCAAATGCAGATTTTAACGGCACGGATAGCTTTACTTATACCAATGAAGAAGGCCAAGAAGTCACGGTAAATGTCACCGTGGATGCGGTTAATGACTTAACGGTTGTTGTCAACGATATCTCCAGCGTGAACGAAGATGCAGCTGTGGATATTGATGTATTAGCCAATGACACCGACACTGCCGATGGCTCAGCTGCAGCAGTTTCGCCAGTGGCCACTGTTACCCAAGGTAGTAACGGTTCAGTAGTAGTTAATGCTGATGGCACAGTGAAATACACGCCGAATGCGAACTTTAACGGTACGGATAGCTTTACTTATACCAATGAAGAAGGCCTGGAAGCCACGGTTAATGTCACGGTTGATGCCGTGAACGATCTAACTGTCGTTGCCAACGATACTGCAAGCACTAACGAAGATGCCGCGATTGATATCGATGTGCTTGCGAATGATGATGACTCAGCCGATGGCACTGAAGCGGCGATCTCACCAGTGGCCACTGTTACCCAAGGCGCGAATGGTATCGTGTCGATCAACACCGATAGTACGGTGAAATACACACCGAATGCTGACTTTAACGGTACCGACAGCTTTACTTATACCAATACTGAAGGGCAGAAAGCCACGGTTAATGTCACCGTGGATGCAGTTAATGATTTAACGGTTGTGGCTAACGATACCGCAAGCACTAACGAAGATGCAGCGATTGATATCGATGTGCTTGCAAATGATGATGACTCAACCGATGGCACAGAGGCGGCTATTTCGCCAGTAGAAAGCGTGACTCAAGGCGCTAATGGTTCAGTCTCAATCAATGCTGATGGCACGGTGAAATACACACCGAATGTGAACTTTAATGGCACGGATAGCTTTACTTATACCAACGAAGAAGGTCAGGAAGCCACGGTTAATGTCACTGTGGATGCGGTTAATGATTTAACGGTTGTGGCTGACGATACCGCAAGCACTAACGAAGATGCAGCGATTGATATCGATGTGCTTGCAAATGACACCGATACGGTTGATGGCACTGCAGCGGCGATCTCACCAGTAGCCTCTGTTACCCAAGGTAGTAACGGTTCAGTAGTAGTTAATGCTGATGGCACGGTGAAATACACACCGAATGCTGACTTTAATGGCACGGATAGCTTTACTTATACCAATGAAGAAGGTCAGGAAGCCACGGTTAATGTCACTGTGGATGCGGTTAATGATTTAACCGTCGTAGCTAACGATACCGCAAGCACTAACGAAGATGCAGCGATTGATATCGATGTGTTAGCGAATGACACTGATACGGCCGATGGCACTGAGGCGGCGGTCTCGCCAGTAGCCTCTGTTACCCAAGGTAGTAACGGTATCGTGACGATCAACGCCGATGGCACGGTGAAATACACACCGAATGCAGACTTTAACGGCACGGATAGCTTTACTTATACCAATGAAGAAGGCCAGGAAGCCACGGTTAATGTCACCGTGGATGCCGTGAACGACCTTACGGTTGTAGCTGACGATACCGCAAGCACTAACGAAGATGCAGCGATTGATATCGATGTACTTGCGAATGACACCGATACGGTTGATGGCACTGAAGCGGCGATCTCGCCAGTAGAAAGCGTGACTCAAGGCGCTAATGGTTCAGTCTCAATCAACGCCGATGGCACGGTGAAATACACACCAAATGCTGACTTTAACGGGTCGGATAGCTTTACTTATACCAACGAAGAAGGTCAGGAAGCCACGGTTAATGTCACCGTGGATGCGGTTAATGATTTAACCGTCGTAGCTAACGATACCGCGACGACTAACGAAGATGCGGCGATTGATATCGATGTGCTTGCAAATGATGATGACTCAACCGATGGCACTGCAGCGGCGGTTTCGCCGGTAGAAAGTGTGACTCAAGGCGCTAATGGTTCAGTAGTAGTTAATGCCGATGGCACGGTGAAATACACACCGAATGCTGACTTTAACGGCACGGATAGCTTTACTTATACCAATGAAGAAGGCCAGGAAGCCACGGTTAATGTCACCGTGGATGCGGTTAATGATTTAACCGTCGTAGCTAACGATACCGCAAGCACTAACGAAGATGCAGCGATTGATATCGATGTGCTTGCAAATGACGATGACTCAACCGATGGCACTGAAGCAGCGATCTCACCAGTAGCCTCTGTTACCCAAGGCACCAACGGCAGCGTGTCAATCAACACCGATGGCACAGTGAAATACACGCCGAATGCAGACTTTAACGGCACGGATAGCTTTACTTATACCAATGAAGAAGGCCAGGAAGCCACGGTTAATGTCACCGTGGATGCCGTGAATGATTTAACCGTCGTAGCTAACGATACCGCGACGACTAACGAAGATGCAGCAATTGATATCGATGTGCTTGCAAATGATGATGACTCAACCGATGGCACTGAAGCAGCGGTTTCGCCGGTAGAAAGCGTGACTCAAGGCGCTAATGGTTCAGTCTCAATCAATGCCGATGGCACGGTGAAATACACACCGAATGCAGACTTTAACGGGTCGGATAGCTTTACTTATACCAATGAAGAAGGTCAGACGGCAACAGTGAATGTCACGGTGGATGCCGTGAATGATTTAACGGTTGTGACTAACGATACCGCGACGACTAATGAAGATGCGGCAATTGATATCGATGTGTTAGCCAATGACACCGACACAGTTGATGGCACAGCAGCGGCAGTTTCGCCAGTGGCCACTGTTACCCAAGGCGCGAATGGTATCGTGTCGATCAACACCGATGGCAAAGTGAAATATACACCGAATGCTGACTTTAACGGTACCGACAGCTTTACTTATACCAACGAAGAAGGTCAGCAAGCCACGGTTAATGTCACGGTGGATGCGATTAATGATTTAACCGTCGTAGCTAACGATACCGCCAGCGTTAACGAAGATGCGGCGATTGATATCGATGTGCTTGCAAATGATGATGACTCAACCGATGGCACTGCAGCGGCGATCTCGCCAGTAGCCTCTGTTACCCAAGGTAGTAACGGTATCGTGACGATCAATGCCGATGGCACGGTGAAATACACACCCAATGCAGACTTTAACGGCACTGATAGCTTCACTTATACCAACGAAGAAGGCCAAGAAGCCACGGTTAATGTCACCGTGGATGCCGTGAATGATTTAACTATTGTGAATAACGATATCGCCAGCGTGAACGAAGATACTGCGATTGATATTGATGTGTTAGCCAATGACACCGATACGGCTGATGGCACTGATGCTGCGATTTCGCCAGTGGCCTCTGTCACACAGGGTATTAACGGTAATGTCTCAATCAATACTGATGGCACAATTAAATATATCTCGAATACTAACTTTAACGGTAGCGATAGCTTCACTTACACAAATGAGGAAGGCCAAGTTGGCACAGTGAATGTAACTATTACAAACGTAAATGATGTAGCAGTCGCTTTTGATGATGCAGTCACCACTGATGAAAACAGCATCTTAAACAGCAGTGTACCCGTGGCGAGCGATGTAGATGGAACGATAGTAAGCTATCAACTGGTTGATGATGTAAAAATAGGCAAACTGATCTTCAATGAAGATGGAAGTTATACTTTTAATCCAAATGCAGATTTTGATGATTTGGCTGTTAATACAAGCCGTGATGTGGCTTTCACATACACTGCGACCGATAATGAAAACGGTGTGAGTGAAACAAAAACAATCACTATCACGGTAACAGGAAGCAATGATCTACCAATCATTGATAACGTTAAGGGCAGTACACAAGTTGAAAATACTGCTGCTGCGGGAGATATTGTCGCGATCTTCGGCGCTAGTGATGCAGACGGTGACACCGTGACGTTTAGTCTCTCCAGTGGTAATGACAACGGTTACTTTGAGATTGATACTAACACAGGCAACGTTACTTTAACTGCTGCTGGTCAAGCAGCGATTGAAAACGATATTCTTAACCTCGGTAACCAAGTGATAGGTGTGACTGCCAGTGACGGTATAAGCAGTTCAAGCGAAGCCAGTGCAATAATTGTAATTAACCATGTAAATGACAACGCGCCGACCATTACAACTAATGTGGGCAGCACTCAAGTTGAAAACATTGCGACTGCAGGAGATGTGGTTGCCACCTTCAGCGCCAGCGATGTAGATGGTGATAAGGTGACTTATCATATTAATAGTGGTAACAGCGATGGTTACTTCACTATTGATGGCAATACAGGAGTGGTGACGCTAACAGAAGCAGGTGAAACAATACTGTCAAATGATGCCTTGGTTAACGCTGTTTATAGTTTAGCTGTTACAGCCACTGATGGTGTATTTGTCTCAGCTCAAGCTACAGCTGCTATATATTTTGAGGCGACCAACGACGCGCCAACCATCAACACCATTATCGGTAGCACTCAAGTTGAAAATATTGCAGCAGCGGGAGATGTGGTTGCAACCTTTACAGGTAGCGATTTAGACGGTGATGCAATAACTTATAACATCAGCAGTGGTAATGATAATGGCTACTTTATTGTTGATACTAATACAGGTGTAGTGACCCTAACGAACGCTGGTGAAGTTGAACTGGATAACGATGCCTTAACTAACGCTGTTTACACATTAGGCGTTACAGCCACTGATGGCAAATTAACAACCGAGCAAGAGACAGCAACGATAAAGTTTGCTGCGATTAATGATGTGCCCACCATTAACAAGGTAAATGGTAGTACCCAGGTTGAAAATATCGCAATAGCGGGTGATCTAGTCGCAAGCTTTGCAGCTAGTGACTTAGATGGCGACGCACTGACTTATCGTATTAGTAGTGGCAATGAAAATGGCTATTTCACGATTGATGCTAATAGCGGCGCAGTAACATTAACAGAAGTAGGTGAAGCAACACTGGCTAACGATGCTTTAATCGATACCTATTTTAAGTTAAGTGTCGTTGCTAATGATGGCCAAATCGATTCCTTAGAAATGACTGCTGATATCCTATTTTCTGCAATAAATGATGCAGCATTGGTTAGCTCGGAGACTAAAGTAATCACTGAAGCAGATGAGCCTATTACCACTAGCGGTCAACTAACTGCCAGTGATGTCGATAATGAAGATAATGCTTTTAAAACTAGCACTTTAGTTGGCACATACGGCACATTTGATATTGATGAATCCGGTGCTTGGACTTTCACCGCGAACGACGCTTTTGATGCCTTAAATGAAAATGAAAACATATCTGAAACCTTCAATGTCGCGAGTATCGATGGCACAGCTAGCACCGTTACCATACAAATTAATGGTACTAATGATGCCGCTACGGTAAGTAGTGAAAGTCAGAGTTTAAGTGAGACGAATGAAGCTATTACCACTAGCGGTAAATTAACAGCCAGTGATGTAGATAATGAGGATAATACCTTCATTTCTGAAACCTTAGTCGGCACATACGGTACGTTTAATATTGATGAGTCTGGTGCTTGGACTTTTACCGCGAACGACGCTTTTGATGCCTTGAATGAAAATGAAAACATATCAGAAACCTTCAACGTCGCGAGTATCGATGGCACAGCGAGCAAAGTCACTATTCAGATTAACGGCACTAATGATGCGGCTACGGTAAGTAGCGAAAGTCAGGAAATTAATGAAACAGATTCGGCTATTACTACTAGCGGACAACTAACTGCCAGTGATGTCGATAATGAAGATAATACTTTTAAAACTAGCACTTTAGTTGGCACATACGGCACGTTTAATATTGATGAGTCCGGTGCTTGGACTTTCACCGCGAACGACAATTTTGATGCCTTGAATGAAAATGAAAACATATCTGAAACCTTCAACGTCGCCAGTATCGATGGCACTGCCAGCACCGTTACCATACAAATTAATGGTACTAATGATGCGGCTACGGTAAGTCGCGAAAGTCAGAGTTTAAGTGAGACGAATGAAGCTATTACCACTAGCGGTAAATTAACAGCCAGTGATGTAGATAATGAGGATAATACCTTCATTTCTGATACGCTAATCGGCACCTACGGCACGTTTGATATTGATGAATCCGGTGCTTGGACTTTCATTGCGAACGACAATTTTGATGCCTTGAATGAAAATGAAAACATATCTGAAACCTTCAATGTCGCGAGTATCGATGGCACTGCCAGCACCGTTACCATAAAAATTAATGGTACTAATGATGCGGCTACGGTAAGTAGCGAAAGTCAGAGTTTAAGTGAGACAAATGAAGCTATTACTACCGGCGGTCAATTAACATCGAATGATGTTGATAATGAGGATAATACCTTCATTTCTGATACGCTAATCGGCACATACGGAACATTTAATATTGATGAGTCCGGTGCTTGGACTTTCGCTACGAACGATGCTTTCAATGAACTTAATGAAAGTGAAAGTTTATCCGAAACCTTCAACGTCGCGAGTATCGATGGCACTGCCAGCACCGTTACCATACAAATTAATGGTACTAATGATGCGGCTACGGTAAGTAGCGAAAGTCAGAGTTTAAGTGAGACGAATGAAGCTATTACCACTAGCGGTAAATTAACAGCCAGTGATGTAGATAATGAGGATAATACCTTCATTTCTGATACGCTAATCGGCACCTACGGCACGTTTAATATTGATGAGTCCGGTGCTTGGACTTTCACCGCGAACGACAATTTTGATGCCTTAAATGAAAATGAAAACATATCAGAAACCTTCGACGTCGCGAGTATCGATGGTACAGCTAGCACCGTTACCATACAAATTAATGGTACTAATGATGCGGCTACGGTAAGTAGCGAAAGTCAGAAAATCAATGAAACAGATTCGGCTATTACTACCGTCGGTAAATTAACAGCCAGTGATGTAGATAATGAAGATAATTCCTTCATTTCTGATACGCTAATCGGCACATACGGCACGTTTAATATTAATGAATCTGGGGCTTGGACTTTCATCGCTAATGACGCTTTTGATGCCTTGAATGAAAATGAAAACATATCAGAAACCTTCAACGTCGCCAGTATCGATGGTACAGCCAGCACCGTTACCATACAAATTAATGGTACTAATGATGCCGCGGTAGTGAGTAGTCAGCGTTTGGAAGTAGATGAAACAGATGCCCCGATCACCACTGCTGGTCAATTAACAGCTAGTGATGTTGATAATGAAGAGAATACCTTTGCTGCAAATACTATTGTAGGCAAATATGGTACCTTCACTATTAATGCCTCAGGTGCATGGGTGTTTACGGCAAAATCAGCATTTAATCAATTGATTGAGGGCGAACATTATGCAGAAACCTTTAACGTCAGTAGTATCGATGGAACCATCAGTACAGTAACAATACAAATTAATGGAACAAGAGAAACAGACACCAGCGTTACTGATAATGAGATAATAGATGAACCTGAAATGCTTGAGCCAACGCCAATTCCTGATGACAATACAGACTTACCTGAAGATATTGTAGATAACAACATTACTACAGAAGCTGTTAATGATGTTGATCTTACTATTGACATATTAGGCGAACAGGGCCGATTCATGACCACACCATTGGACGAAGATATCTTCCTGAGTGTGCTTTCTGAGCGTCCCGCAAGTAATGACGATAATGATAATACCTCCTTAGTTGAAGAGCAAAGCCAAACATTTCTTCAGGAATTAACCTCAATTTGGATTGATAATGGAATACAAACAGAAACTATAACGCCGCTCAGTACAACGGTTGCTAATATTGGCTCACGTAGCCCTGAATTTTTAGATGATTTGGATAAAATGCAACAAGACTTAGATGCTTCTGCAGAACAAAACCAAATCATTCAAGACCTGAACGTTGGAACAGTCGCTGGCGTGGGTATTACTGGTGCTGCTATTTTTGTAAGTTGGTTATTACGAGGGGGCTCTCTGTTAGCTAGCCTTTTAACCGCAATGCCTGCATGGCGTTCGCTGGATGTTTTACCGATATTGACGGCCAGTGAGGCATTAACCCCAGCTGAATCAAGTGATCCTGATGCTGCAGGGGGTGATGCAGCAGGCGCTAATATCGATGCATTATTTGAAGATCAAAGTCCAGTACAATCACCTGATGATAGGATTAAAAAATAACCTATGAAAGTACCTGTAATATCTCCTATTGTTCGTCTTGCTATTGGGCTTAGCATGCTCACGGTCAGTTTGTTACTCGTTGCCGATTTTTTGGGCTTTATTCCAAATTCAAAATTGGCTGAATTCAATGCACGTAAAGTAATTGCTGAATCATTAGCGGTACAAGTATCCGCAGATGTAATGAAAGGTGATATCCGCTCTGTTACGTTATTAATGCATTCGCTTCAGCAGCAGAATACAAGCATTAACTCACTGGGTTTACGAACTTCCGATAAACAACTTATCTCGAGTGCGGGGGATCACCTTAACTCTTGGCACTTAACTGATAAAAGTGCTTCAACTGTTGCTAATATATTGGTACCTATTCACGGGAAAGAAGGGCGTTGGGGAGCGTTAGAGGTTAGTTTTAAACCGCTGAATGGTAACCCTACTATATTTGAGCGAGCCGGCTCTATTATCACCATTATTATATTTATATTAACTGTTGGATTTTTCGTATTTTGGTTATTCCTAAAACGAGCACTCAATGAACTAGACCCAAGTAACGTAATTCCTGACCGTGTTAGTGCTGCCTTGAATATACTCGCTGAAGGTTTGGTCATACTTGATAACAATGGACGAATTGTTTTTGTTAATACCGCTTTTGAACAAAAACTAGGTCAGCCTTCAGCTAGCTTAATTGGTAAAAATCTATCAGATTTTGATTGGAGCCCAACAGATAATGAGAAAAGCGATGAGCCTTATCGTTTGCCTTGGCAGTTATTATTAGATGGTTTTGAAACAGAGCATTCAAACTTAAAGTTATGCACCCAATTAAAAGAAAACTTGAGTTTTGCCGTTAATATTGCACCGATTCAAACAGCCGATGCTGATATTCGTGGTGTGGTTGTGACCTTTGATGATATCACCGAATTAGAAAATAAAAATGTTGTGTTAGAGCGAGCACTAAGCCAAATAAAACATAGCCAACAAGAAATAACACGTCAAAATAAAAAACTACAAGTATTAGCAACACGCGATCCTTTAACCGGATTACTAAACCGCCGTTCACTCTTTGAAGGTTTTGCAACCTTATTGAGTGAGATGGAGGATGACGAGACACTTAGTTGCATCATGCTAGATATTGATCACTTTAAACTAGTCAATGATCGTTTCGGTCATGCCACCGGTGATATGGTCATTAAATCACTTGCTCAAATCTTAAGTGAAACTGCACGCAGCGACGATTTAGTAGGTCGTTACGGTGGTGAAGAGTTCTGTATTGTGCTGCCAGGAGTTGATGAAAAACTAGCTGCTGATATTGCCGAACGTATTCGCTCAGTGGTTAACAATGATAAAAGTGGTGAAGCAAATGGCATCATTCCATTTACCGCTAGTTTTGGTGTTTCAAGTATTTCAGGAGGAGGATTCACACCGGAATTCATTATCGATATTGCCGATAAAGCACTTTATTCTGCTAAAAAGTCGGGGCGTAATCAGGTGGTTCGTTGGTCTATGATTGAGTCTGGTGACAAAGCAATGGCACCACCTATCAAGCGAAACAGTGTAATAACGCAAGAGAAAACTAGCGTAAATAGCGAAAAAGTAATCGCGAGCAATAATGAGTCTAAATTAGTGATACTCCCTGTGCCTGAGTTTAATCGAACAGATCAAACGACAGTCCAAAATTTACATCATCGTATAATAGAACTAGAAGCTTTAATTTACGCAAAAAAAACGAATCAGTTTGATTTAAATGACATTAATGATTTCCCGAATCAAATAGTTTTGATTGACCGTATTAAACAAAGTATTGAACGTAGCTTGCGTTTAAATACGTTATTTGCAATCTTAATTATTGATATTGATGCTTCACAAATCATTAAAAATACGCTCGGAGAAGCTGCTAATAATAAAGTCATCAATATAGTCGCCAAGCGTTTAAAAAAGACACTACGATCTGCAGATTCTGTAATGATTGATAACGTTGAAAAAATGGGAAGTAATCTTTCTCGCACCAATAGTGGTGAATTTGTGGTGCTACTAACAGACATGAAAAAACAGGAAGAAGCAACATGGATAATCCAACGTTTATTTAGTTGTATGCAGAAACCTGTTGAAGTGGAGGATACTGAACTCTTTTTAGATCCTCGCATCGGTGCCAGTGTATATCCAAGTGATGGTGAAAACACGGAGTTGTTACTCACACATGCGGGGATTGCATTACGAGAAGCTAAAGCAACCTTAGGTAAGGAAGTTTGTCTGTATTACAGCAAAGAGACAAATCAACATGCCAAGTCTCAATTATATATGGAAGGGGAGTTACATCGTGCCATTGAACGCAATGAACTGTCTATAGAATATCAACCTGTTATTACACTAGAAACTGGGCGAATTGATAGCTTTGAAGTCTTACTGCGTTGGTACCATCCAAAACTGGGCTTAGTCTCTCCTGAAGAGTTTATCTCAATTGCAGAACATGTAGGGCTAATTGATGATATTGGTAACTGGGTCCTTCAAAAAGCATGCACACAGTTAAAAGTCTGGCATGATATTGGTCATCAGCACCTAACCTTAGCGGTTAACTTTTCAGTAGTACAGTTTCGAACACCAGACTTCGCGAATAAAGTTTTGTCGACGATCAAGCAAGCCAACCTTACACCGGATTCATTAGTTATAGAAATCACCGAATCAGCATTGATCCATAATATTAAAATGGTTGAGTTGAATCTTAATGAATTGAATAAAGCAGGTATGCGTATTTCATTGGATGACTTTGGTACTGGTTATTCATCACTTAGTTACTTAAAACTATTCCCCATTGATACGGTGAAAATTGATAAATCATTCCTAAAAGAATTTCCCGACCATGCACAAGGTGCCGCAATAGTGAGCGCTATTATAGCTATGGTTCATAGTCTCGGTTTACATGTGATTGCAGAAGGTGTTGAATCTGATATTCAATTACATGTATTACAAAACTTAAAGTGTGATGCAATTCAGGGATATTTATTTAGTAAACCACTTACTCGTGAACAAGCAACTTCGCTGTTAGCTAACCCCGCCAATATTCGTCAAAGAGTGTGGGACAGTCGAACCATTGAAATGCCCCAAGAAAATGAATTATTAGCAGGTGTGCTTAATCACATGCCTAAAGAACGAATATGATTAAGCATCTATTTAATAGACAGTAATAACCACTGACTTTATGATGGGTATCGGGTATAAATTGATTGCCATTAATTGATCACATAGTGCGAACAATAGAAAACGCTAACAATCAAAGTAAAATAGGGGGAATTAACGAAATGAACCAACCTCAACGACCTATTAATCTTCATGATAATTATCATGCACATGTTTATTTTGACCAGACAACAGTAGAGTTTGCAGCAAAATTATGTGAAAAAGCAGGGGATTTATTCAATTTAAAAATAGGTAGAGTACATCAAAAATTGGTGGGGCCTCATCCATGCTGGAGTTGCCAAATCCTTTTTGCATCGAATGATTTTGAACAACTTATTCCTTGGCTTGAAGAGTCGCGTCAAGGGTTGAGTATATTTGTTCACCCTTTAACAGGAAACGACCTAGACGATCATACTAAATATGCATGTTGGCTAGGGGATGAGTGTCAGTTAAAGGTAGACATGTTTCGTCGAAAGGCTCTATAAGTAACATCACTTTTACCTCGTTTCTTACCTGCTTTTTTATGACGGCAATAAGAGCTTTTGTTGGTTATAGAAAGAACGAGAAAGCAATCACTTCTCGTTCTTTATTGGTGTATTTATACTGGTGTATTTATATTGGTTTATTAATGCTGAGTAAACCGCCTCAATTGTTGTTGAAAAAACTCTTTTTCTCTTTGTAACGAATCCCTTTGTTGAATTAAATCGATAAGTAAGGCCACCGCTAGCCAATCAATTTCTAAATCTTGGTGGAGTCGCACCGCTTTTTTTATCCAATGAACACTCGAAGTGTCAAACTCCCAGTCCTTACTGTTGGCATTAGCAATGGGTTTGACAATGCCATTTTCAACGATCTCAATAATATGATGACTTTCAATTCTCTCTAATTGACATAACTCATTGAGTGAAATCACCGTTAATCTGCGCATCATAGATATTCTCCCCATGAAACCCGTGGGTCAAAAGCTGAATTTTTTGCAAGCTCTTGCCATAATAGGGTTGCTTTATCATTGCTGACAGGCGGTATGATCACATTAATAACCACATACAGATCACCCAACTTATCTTTTCTTTTTAAGCCTTTACCTTTAACGCGTAATTTGGTGCCTGATTGAGTATTGGCAGCGATTGTTAGCGTCACCTTGCCATCCAACGTCGGTACAGTGACCTTAGTTCCTAACGCTGCTTCCCAAGGTGTAAGCGGCAAGGTTAATACTAAATCATGTTTTTGAACATCAAAAAGGGGATGGTTATTTACACGAATATGCAGATAAAGATCACCCGGTTCACCACCGCCATAACCCGGCTTTCCTTGGCCTTTAAGACGAATACGCTCACCATTAATAACACCTTGCGGTATTTTTATATTTAATTGTTTTTTAATTTGATGTGTTTTTCCACCTTCGGAAACAGGCAATTTAAAGTGAACCGTTTTAATTTGCTGATGCAGCGTCTCTTGCAATGACATAGCCAGTTCCGTTTCAACATCTTGGCCTCTAGAATGATGTTGCTGAGCCTGTCCATGAAAATGTGATTGATCAAATCCACCACTAAAAATGGAATTAAAAAAATCAGAAAAGTGTGCATCAGCGTTAGGATCGCCTTGGTACGCATGTTGATCTTGTTGCCATCCCGGCGGAGGCTGAAATCCTTGGCTTGATTGATCCCCATATTCTAGGATCTCATCGAATTTTGCTCTTCTACCTGCATCCTTTAATACCTCATAAGCTTCAGCGATCTCTTTAAATTTTTCGCCAACACCTTCAGCAGGATTTAAGTCAGGATGATACTTGCGGGCAAGTTTTCGGTAGGCTGTTTTAATATCTTTAACATCAGCATTTTTGCTGACACCGAGTATTTTATAATAATCTTTGAATTCCATAAAATAACCTAAAAATAAAATCACAAACACTGTGAAACATATAGATAAGTCTACGCTTTAATTGCATTTTGACCATAAATTTATTAATTATTTAAATTCATAAAGACAAATTAATATCATGGAAAAGTTGAAGGAAATATGATTAAATTGATGGGTTTTGAATGGGATTTCTAGAATGAGTTTTCATTAAATGAAACTCGAAAGTGGAATGTAGTAGCCGTGTTGAATCATGCTGTATGAGTAGGAGTGGTTCAAGGAGCAAAAAATAATACCCCCCGTTTTTAATCATTAGTTAATTTTAAATATCATTTATCTATGAAAGTTTGTGGGGGGACAGAACTTTGTTATATGGAAAACTTCGACGCTATTAAACTCTTTTTTGCTTGCGAGCTAATCTAAAACCTAAAAGCCCTATTACTAATATAGCCGAGGTAGCTGGAGCAGGTACCATTAGCCACGCTGAGTTTGACTTGTTAGGGTAAAAACTTTCAACTCCACATGGACCCGGAATGCAATCCCAGTCATAATCAAGGTTATCGTGCCAGATCCATAGATTTACATACCCGTATAGCGTCATTCTTCCTACTTTAGCTCTCCCGTACTCATCAGTAGTCCCTTCATCGAACCAAAATGTGAGTCCATCACCTTCACTTGAGTGTCCAAGCGTTTGATCACCACAACCTACTTTCGGTTGATATTGCCCTCCTGCACAATATGGCCCTAATTCACCGGATAAAGTCACACTAAGCGACGAGTGTTGATCGCTCCGATCAGGTACTGTAACACCTGTTGCCAAAGTGAAAAAATCTGCTGCTTCAGATCTATTTGCAATATAGAAACCTTCGTACAAACCTCCAGTCTGTGTTAATGCCTTTGTTTCCGCGTAACTTGAATGCAAAGTTTCACCCCATCCTGCATAAGTTTTTCCATTCGAGGCTGTCATTAAATTAGTACCGTTTTCCTCAATACTTAATTCGCCCATGATAATCGTTGCATTAGTTGTAAATGAAGTTAGCGATAATGCCGCTATTACAGCTAATTTAGTAAATGAAAATTTCATCCTAGTATTCCTTGTTACGTAACTATTTTTTATAGGAAATAATTTCTACGGTAACTTTACTTTGCAAATAAGATATAGTCGATTCAGCATTCAGCTCATGCGAGCTTCTAGATCAAACTACATCTAATCATAAGTATTTAACCTAAAATCATAATGTTATATATACAGTCGTGTATGCTTTCTGATGATTATTTCGTTTTATCTTAATAAATAATGGTTGCATTATAAAAAAGTGAAAAACTTAATAAAATAAGTAAAAATCATAAAACCGCGTTTATGATAATCTAAAAAATATTATAAACTTCTTTTTATTTGATTATTATGTGACTAATAAGGTGCTTTTATTTCGTTTATAAAGATAAGTAACAAAGCATTCATGTCATCTGTATTTCGAGTACACTTATTACTTGAATTCGAGAATATTAAGTTAATTCTGTTGAAACGTTACTCGTCCCTAAAAATTCATTATTGGATAGAATGATTAGGTTCATTTTTTAAGTGAAGGTGGCTTAATCCGTATGACAGAAAGTGGGGTAAAACAGTTAGAATGGTTTGGAGCAGGTCTTTGCTTTTTGCATGAAGTTTTAATTTAAATAATTGATTATAAATATTATTTATCTGTTGAGGTTTATGGGTATCCAGCACTTTCTGTTTTAGCTCGTCTTCGCTCGTCCAGTCATTTTGATATTTATTCGCAGTATTTTCGCTCTGTCGGCAAGTACCGATTGAAGAACCGAAACGTAGTTTCGAAGTCTGAAAATGCAAGATTCTATATGCGCTCAAAGAAAATATATGTTAATGATATTGAAAAGAAATACGACCCAAATTTTTTTAATCACCTCTTTTGGAAATAAAGTAATGTCTACCTTCTTGTCGCACCGCTCATACGCCACGTTCATGTGGCGAACAGAGCTAGCAACCACTACTCATAAAACATGATAATATCGTATCATTCGCTACTTGACCTTGCTTGAAGGTCATCATTAATTTAGACAAAACTCATCGAGAATAATGGACCTAGCCGCGTTGAGTTATGTTGTTCTGTATTATTTCGAGATCTATGATAAAGATATATGTGGTATAAACCTTTATCAATTATATCCAAATAGCTTGACTGAATAGGCTATTCTAACCAATTTCGACTCTGTTTCGGCCATTTTCTTTTGCTTTGTATAATGCTTCATCCACTCTTTTTATTAATTTATTGATGTTTTCATTTTTTTCATAAATAGAGATCCCAAAAGAAGCCGTTTTATATTCATTATTTACAAATTTATAGCTACAAATTTCTTTACGTAGTTTATTGGCCAAGGATAATAAATCAACTAAGTTTATTTCTGACGAAATAATGAGAAACTCTTCACCCCCCCAGCGGCCAACAACATCTGTCTTTCTTGAGTTTGATTCAATAATACGACTAAATTCTTGTAGTACAGTATCGCCAATTTGATGACCGAATTCATCATTCACTTTCTTAAAATAGTCAATATCAATCAGGATAACTCCAAAACTATGAGAAAATCGATTGGCCCGATTACTTTCTGAAATTAATGTTTCATCCAATTTAACGCGATTATAGAGTGCTGTTAATTTGTCAGTTCTTGCTAACTGTTCAAGTGCTATATTTTTTTCTTTTATTTCTTTATTTAATAATGCTAATTGCGAATTTGTTTTTTTTATTGAGCGACTTCTATGTAAGAGGAGTAAAAATACAGCAGTAAAAGCCGCTGAGATATAAAAAAGTTTTTCATAGTTAATAGATTGCTCTACTTTTATTTTAATCCATTCTCCTACTATGGTTCTAAGCTTATTCTCACCTATGCTATTTAATGATTTTTGCATTATTGAGTTTAAAAGGTGTTCATCATTTCGTGATGCAATGCTCAAATCAACATTATGTTCTAATCTTCCCGCTATTTTTAAATCAACAAAAGAATATTTTTGGATGTTATATCCAACAGCTGGCATAATATCGATGTACCCAAAAAGCTCACCACTCTGAACTTTAGATAAACCTTCTTTAGCACTTTTAACATCAATAATATTAAGTCTCGGATTATTGTTTTTTAACACCTCAGAGAATGCATAGCTTTCAACAATGCCAACCTTACGACTTCCTATACTCGCAATATCTTTAATAAATAGTTCATCGGATTTTGTGGCTATAACAAAAGGTTCTGATATAAAAGGGACTGTAAATTCATTGAATTTTTTCTAGAGGGAACATCCATCGCAATAGGTAAAATATCACACTTTCGATTTCTTATATTTTGCAATGATTCAGACCATTTCTTGGTTGGTACTAATACAAAGGGGGTATTAATTTTTTCTGATATTATTTTAGTAACATCTGCACCAACACCTTTATAGATCCCTTCTTTATCGATTCGTTCAAAAGGCAGCCAATCTGGAGAGACACACATAGTGATTATTTGTTTATTTTTAAGATAATTTGTTTCTTCTTTAGTTAAAATTAAACCTGTATCAGTTAATGTCACTGCTTCTTTAGCTGCAAACCATTTATCAATTAACGACTCATATTCTTCTCTTGAAATTGAATTTATTGACTTTGTTATTATTGAAAATAACATGTGATCTTCTTTCTTCACGCCCAATCTTAGGTCTTCTTTTTTTACCAGGTGGCTATCAAGTTCAGCAAGGATTTTTATGTTAGAGAACCCAAAACTTTTAATGAGCCTTTGACCTGTAATGAGATTGTTAAATATTGCATCTATTTGCCCATAAGCTAATGCTTTCATTTTATCTCTTGAATTTTCAAAGATGACAATATCAAAAATATTCAGAGATTTAATGTCATCGTAATAATAAAGATCTTTAGTGATACCGACTTTTTTGCCTCTTAAAGATTCGAATCCGATGTAATTATTGAACTCACCTTTTCTAGCAAAGACAACGCTTGGTATTTCAAAGTAAGGCTTTGTAAAATTTGTAAATATTTCTCTGCTTTTTTTGTAAGAGATAAGATCAATCAAATCAATTTTTTTAGCTTTAAATTTGCCAAGAGTCTCAGTCCAGCTTGCAACCTCAATTTTTATTTGTAATCCGCTTTTTTTCTTTATTAAATTGATATAGTCATCTGAAAACCAGATAATTTACCTTTATCTTCAAAGCTAAACGGATAATTATCGGAGATGCTGCCTAACGTAAAGACATGAGATGCAATATAGGCTTTTTCTGAAGCAGTAAAAAGGTTAGTTTCTTCTACTGCAAATGCCGATATATTAAATATTATTGTCATTAATATTATTATTTTCTTCATTACTTTCTGCTTGTTAGATTAGGTTATTAATATTTTTTAAAAGGCTAAGTTTTAAGTGTATTTAATAGGGGCCTTGAGGATATGAAATCGAAGACCGTTAACTTTTCAATTAAGCTAATGGTTTTTTTAAAAAAATGATTCAAATCAAAGTAACAAGACTATAGCACTACAGAAATATAACGCGTTAAATTTGCATTATTAATTTGTGTTAAATCTTTATTCGATGATGGCAACATGAATTTAATGTGTTTTAAAAGTTTCCTTATTTTTATTTTTTCTTCTGCGCTCACCCAGTCATTTTGAGCGATATAAATATTGGTTTATCATGTCGGCGACTTTACTTTCTCTCAGCCAGTAGAGAAGCTATAAATAATTCAAAGAGACATCGAATTACTTTCTAATTTGGGAAAGTTCAAGGGTGAGGTAGTTGCAGTATTTTTTGTTTTATCTCGTTTGCGCTCATCCAGTCTGTTTGATTTTTATTGATTGTATTTTCGCCCTGTCGGCGACCAAACTTTCTTTTATCAGAAAAGACCTATACCTACAAAGAACTCAAAGAAACTGACCACCGAATCACTTTCTGAGCCAAATAATCAATTGCTTTTATAACGCTGTGGCTCTTGCTGGTCATCCATGGCCAGAAAGAGCCTAAGCCAAACATTCTGTTTGGATTTGCTAAAAGCAATGAACGATTCGGGAAAGTTTAACGGAGGGGGAGTTGCAGCCAAATTGAGTAAGGTTTTATTGTAATTTTTTGATATTGTTTACTTCAATGATTGGGTGTCCAACTCTTTTTGCCAACTCTTTTTTTTGATTTGGGGCGCATGCTTTAGCCTGCTTTTTTCATCTTTAACCTAGCAAGAGTAAAAGTTTATTAACAAAACTTATTAACGAAATTGATTAAAAAAACAGCAAAGTAACGAGAAGTTAAAAGCTTCTCGTTTACATTTTTTGCATCATCAATATTCGATAAAGCGACTAAATTGTTGTTGAAAAAATGCATTTTTTTGCAATCAAGTCTAATGCTTTGACTATTGATGAGTTATTTCTTTTTCAGCTTAATCAACAATATTGATGTGCTTTTTCCATCAACATGGATATTGTTTCTCTTTTGGAAAAGTTTAATCGCTTGACGTGTTTTTTTACCCATAAGACCATCTGCTGGGCCTGCATTAAAACCAAGACGGTTTAATTGTTGTTGCGTTTGCAAAACTAAATTAGAACCTATTGGCGCTGATTTAATCACGACTACTTTTTGCTGAGTTTTTACAGTTTTTTGTGGTTTTTTTACGACTACTTTTTGTGGTGTTTTTACGATTACCTTTTGCTGATTTTTTACAGTTTTTTGTGGTGTTTTTACAACTACTTTTTGCTGCCCTTGTATTTTGGCTTTTGATGCTTTTTGTTGTTGAGTCGCACCATTAGTTACTTGGCATCCTTTACTATTTTTTGAATTTTGTGTGTAACATTTAGATGTGTTTTGTCCATTGTTTTGAGAAAATGCTTGATGACTAAGCATTAATCCACCTAAAATGATTAAAGTCGAATATTTCATTTATTGCTTTCCTTCCTAGAGAGTTAATTATGCCTTCTTGAGGCAGTTAGGGTTGATATAAGTTCATCTTCTTCTATTTTACCTATAAATGGTTATTGATAAAAGTCGTCGATATACCTATCAACATGAAACAATCTAAGATCATTGCTTTTTAACGGAGAGAATAGACGTAATAAAAGTTGGTAAGATTTTTGTTAACTTAAAAGAGTTAACTTAAAAGAGTTAACTTAAAAGAATTAGCTTAAAAAAGGCAATACCTGACTGGATGATCTTTGCAGTACTTTTACCAGTAACCTAGCACTTTCCACCAAAGGCCACCCACAACACCCCTGATAGATAAATTAATGATACTCATTAGAAAGCCGATGACCCACCAACAACTCAAAGAAACTGACCACCGAATCACTTTCTTATCCAAATAATCCATTGCTTTTCTAACGCACCGGCTCGCTCTGGCCATCGATGGCCAGAGCGAGCCTAAGCCAAACATCCTGTTTGGCATTTGCTAAAAGCATTGGATTATCTGGGAAAGTTCAACGGTGGGGGAGTTGTAGCCATATTGAGTAAGGTTTTATTGTAACTATCTGATATTGCTTGTTTCAATTGTTTTTGCTGCATTTCAAGTTGCAGGAGCAGATTTTTCCTATTGTAGTATGATTCAAAATGAAAGACTTGATCCCCATTTTTTCTCTGTCCAGTACTTTTATTCTGATCAAGCTATAATATCAAGGCCTTTTTTTTCAGCGAGTGATAGCATTTTTAAGGCCGCACCTCTAGGTTTACTGTCTCCTTGTTCCCATTTCTTTACTAACTTGTCACTCACATTAAAATAACGAGCAAATACGGGTTGAGAAAGTTTATTTTTAAGCCTGAGTGCTCGAACCTGATCTGGTGTAAACTCATGCACACTAGTTAAACAAAGTGCATCAAACTTGCGCATAGTGGTTTTATCTATCGAACCAGATTTCTGTAAGCCTTTAGCTGTTTTATGTACCGCTTTTAAAATATCACTCATCGTTTTCTACCTTAATAAGTTCGCCATCATTGACAAGTTTGTTTAGTGCATTCTTATCAAATCCCAAAAATTCTTTAGCTAACTCTTTTAGAGCTAATTTCTCTTTAGAGTTAATATTCGCTTTGTCACTTTTGGCAAATACATATAAGAAAAAATATTTATCGTTGATAACAGCCCCGATAATGGTTCGATAGCCGGCACTTTTCCCTTTATTTCCAGCAGCAATACGTTTTTTATAAACACTACCACCTAAGTCTGCATCAAAAAGCCCTTGGCTCATTTCTTTACAGGCGTTAATAAGATCGTTATCAGATAAAGCTTCTTTTTTTGTTAAAGAAGCAAAAACCTTGGTTTTATAGATCAAAGTATACTCCAGAAGGGTATGTTTTCAATATAAATAAACTTATATAAAAATTGAATTCAATAAGAGTAAAAATAAAGTGATAACACAGTCGATTAAAGATTTATATCAATTTATTACTGCTCTTTAATTCTTGAATTTAAGTAATATGTGCATTGCGATATAAATAATACTAGTTGAAATATATTTTATTGTTTTTGATAACTTAATTATATCCCTTCGTAGAGTGACCATTTCAACCCTAATAAAGTAGACCAATATGTATTATAAAGTTGTGTTTTCTAGCTATCAAAATTAATGGGTGTCTTCCACTTTTTCTGGTCAGAACGAGCCTAAGCCAAACATCTTGTTTGGGATTTGCTAAAAGCAAAGGATTATTTGGGAAAGTTTAACGGTGGGGGAGTTGTAGCCACTTTTTGTTTTCGCTCGTCTGCGCTCGTTGAGTCTTCTTGATGTTTATTGACAGTGTT
This sequence comes from Vibrio sp. 2-Bac 85, assembly GCF_037546705.1. Taxonomy (NCBI): domain Bacteria; kingdom Pseudomonadati; phylum Pseudomonadota; class Gammaproteobacteria; order Vibrionales; family Vibrionaceae; genus Vibrio; species Vibrio sp. 2-Bac 85. The sequence continues at coordinate 90,774 of NZ_JALAAB010000016.1, forward strand.
TTCACCCTGTTGGCGACTTTACTTTCTCTCTGCCAGCAGAGAAGCTATACCTACAAATAACTCAAAGAGACTGGCCCCGATCGTTTTTAAATCACCTCTTTTAGAAATAAAGTAATAACTACCTTCTTAATGCACCGCTCATACGCCACGTCCATGTGGCGAACTGAGCCAGCAACGGCAAAGGGCACGCAGAGCTTAGCTCGCTCATTTAACTATGCTGTAACATAAATAGCTCCATGTCTTACCTTGCTTGAAGGTCATCATTAATTCAGAAAAACTCAACGGGGAGAGGGGACGTAGCCATATTGAGCAAGGTTTTTATTGTAACTATTTGATATTGCTTATTTCAATGAATGGCTGTCCAGCACTTTTTCCAAGTTGCAGAAGCAGATTTTTCCTCTTGTAAGATGGTTCAAAATGAAAGACTTGACCCCCATTTTTTTTATATTTTAATACAACAATTCATAAAGTAGGTCGCCATAACCACAAATTATAGTGCCTGAAATAGCCAACATCGCTGCTATTACTTTGAAAGAATTCAAGTAACCAGCAAATTTTTTATGAAGAATATCAGCATGCTTTAGGTTATCCCATGTTTGACCACTTTTGCTTCTTGGGTTAATGCTTTCATTAAGCTTAAATATTTTGAATTCTGCCCATACAGCCAAAAGAACTGTTATAGAACCGCTACGTTGAAACCATGATGAAGGTTCTATAGCACCTTTAAAAAAACCAAACCAACATAACGTAGGAATAGTAACCCCCAAAAACAAAACTGGTAGTAGTGTCCACAACTCAGTTTTGGATTTCTTTATTAAAGTTTCTAAATTCATATCTAACTCATAAAATATAACGCCACCAGTAAGGGCGCGTGTTAGCGCGTCCCATTGACTGGCCTTGTTATATTTTTATCCGACTTAAATTGATCTAACTTTAACTCTTCAAATTTATTTTGTATTTTTTCTAAATCACTAAAGTCCAGCTGGTTTATTGTTTTATCAAAATCAATAGCTTTAATATTCTCAATGGATTGCCCTTTATCGAACATTATTACGCTATTGGGTATAATATCTAATAATTTCTGAGAAACCTTACTATCATTAATTGCTAGCTCAACACCCTTTTCAAATAAAGCATCCGTCAAATTAAAATTTGAATCCTTAATTGTTACAAGTAATAAACCATATTGGTTCAACTCCTCATATTCACTTGATGAGCTAAATGATTCATTACCAACATTCAACCAATAAGTTGAATTAGCTGAAAACCTACTTTTTGTATATTTTTTATACCAAACCTTCTTTTTTATTACTGCTTGAACCATAAAAACTTCTTTGATTGTTTTATTGTCGAAATTTTTAAATTTCCCCATAAAATCCCAAAGAGCTGTTTCGTATTCTTTACTTTTAGGAGAGGCTGTCCATTTTTTACCTTGAACAACTTGAAACTCAAATGCCTTATCTTTCTCTCCTTTTAATTCAAAAAATCCTCCAAAAGAGACACCCCCAGAATCAGTTGATTTTTTAACTATACTCTTGGTCACTACACGCTCATCAATTTCCTCAACAGGGAGAAAAGCTGATAATGGAAAATCTTTAAATCCCTTGTCAGAAATATAATATACACGACCAACCAAATCTTCTGGTTTCAATGGGATATCATCTATCCATTTTATGGATGAGTTACCCAAAGAAAGAATTTCATCTTCGTTATCTTCAAGAGCTTTAACTCCAAAAGATATTAATGTTAAAGCTAGTAAAAATATGCTCTTGCCATATAAATATTTCATGATGAGTCTCCGTTTTTTAAATATAACGCCACAAACAACAGCACGTAGATTGGCGTTGTTTTTGCTCGTTTTTTTTAGAAAAAATGATGAAAACCGTTTATGCGTCTGATTAATTTGTATTGTTATGATTTCAATAGCGAGTTTTTCGATCTGTATATTTAGAAACATAATCGTTTAGGTCGACTAATACAGAAACTACATCATTTGTAGTTTCATGCGGACTAAATAGCCAAGTGTAAAACTGTAAAACTTCACTAGGATTTTCGCCAACAATTTTCGTTAGTGCTTTATATCCGACATGTAAGTCTAATGGCATTTTTGTTTTGCCATCAAATACATGAGCAGTATATTTACTCCGAAAACTATATACTCCTGATTTTTCAATTTTAATTTTGATGGTTCGAACTCGAGAAGCTAAATCATCAGGACATTTGTTAATTTCTTTCCCAAATCCATTAAACGCTTCACTCAGTTTCGACAACGTAACAATTGCCGTTGAGTGACACATTCGTAGTAAGCCAAGGTGATATTTATTGTTGAAAGGGTCATTTCCTTTCTCATCACATTCTCGGTAAAATTTACTACAAGCAATTAGATCAATAACAGCATCTTCTATTACCCAAGAAAGTGCATGAGCGCTATCTTTATCCAATTTAAGCTCCCAACTTGGCTGAATCTAACATCTTATTAGATAACAAAATGTCACCTTTCCCGCGGAAAGATGGCAAACATTTAATGATTAATAATAGACTTAGACTACTGCAACTATCATTTTAATCAACAATTTAAAATAAAATGTGAAATATAAGTCATGTAGAAAGGCGACAAAATGTAATATTTACGACGAAAATATTGCAAATACCATAGGATCTACAAGTAAACATATTTTCTTTGTTGTAAAACTATTGAATAGCTCTTCTATTTTATCAATAAAATACAAACAGGATGTTTGGCTTAGGTTCGGTCTGGGCATAGTGGCCAGCAAGAGTAGATACGTTATAACAGTACTTTTTTTGGGGGGAGGAAGTGATTGGTGTTAGTTTCTTTGAGTTCTTTGTGGGTATAGGTCTCAGCTAGTCTAGAGTTCGCACCTAGCAAGGCAAATTAAAAGCTATGCATTCCCACGGAGAACCATGGGTATGAGGTGAAGTCAAAATAAACAGGCTAAAAAAAGGAATCGCAGAGCTCTTCCGTTCATAACATTAGCCTGTCGGCTAATTCACCCAGCGCCCCCACAACTTAACAAGAGTTGTAACCAGTAGTTATAACAAAACCTTGCTCAACGTGGCTGTGATAAATCCCCCGTTAAGTTTTTCTAAATCAATCACTGCCTTTAGAAAGCTAAGGCAGGAAAGCCGTTAATAACAATTAAATTCTTTTCCCATCACTTCTCTAAAGACTCTACTTCAAACTATACGCAAAGTTATGTTATATAAGGGTATGATGTAAAAACAACTCTCTTAAAAGGTGACGCGTGTGTTTAAAGTTTACCATTCCAATCAAATAAGCTTGCTGAAAGAGCTGGTGTTGGCGCTAATGAAGCAATCGCCATTAAGTCATCCTTTTGAAAATGAAACTGTTCTCGTGCAAAGCCCTGGTATGGCACAATGGCTGCAATTAGAGATTGCGCAATCAACGGGGATCGCGGCGAATATCGATTTTCCGCTACCGGCGAGTTTTATTTGGCAGCAATTTAAACATGTTTTACAAGATGTACCCGATAATAGCCCCTTTAATAAACAATCCATGACCTGGCAAATAATGAAGTTGTTGCCTGATTGTTTAGAAGATGAAGATTTCAGTGCCTTAAATGATTATTTAAAAGATGATACCCATCTGCGTAAACGCTTTCAGTTGAGCGGTAAAATTGCGGATATTTTTGACCAATATTTAGTGTACCGACCGGAGTGGATTGATAACTGGGAAACACTTGAAGATAACCAAGTAAGTTTAGAGCACTTACAGCCAGATTGGTTGGATGCACATCTTTGGCAAGCTAAGTTATGGCGTTTATTGGTTAGTAGCATTAAAGAAGGGTTTCAAGCACAGGGTAAAGCGTATCACCGTGCGGGCTTATACCAAGACTTTTTAAGTACACTCGAGACTAAAACAACGGCTGAATTAAGCCATTTACCAAAACGTATTTTTGTCTTTGGTATCTCCTCTCTACCGGAATCTTACCTGCAGGCCTTGTTAGGTTTGGCAGAACATTGTGATGTGCATTTTTTATTAACCAATCCTTGTCGTTATTATTGGGGTGACATTGTTGACCCTAAACTGCTTGCAAAACGTTTTGCGCAATCGCGTCCAAAAGTCAGTGTTGAAGCAGGCGAGGTGGCGGAATTAACGGCGACTAGTTGGCAAAAAGATGCAGCACATTTAGCCTGGGCGAGCAGTGGTGATGTGGAAAGTGAAGTCGGTAACCCTTTACTGGCGTCAATGGGTAAGATGGGGCGTGATTTTTTATATCAATTATATAGCCTTGAACAACAAGAGATTGATGCCTTTGTAGATATAGACCGTGATAGTCTTTTACACAATATTCAGGCGGACATTTTAGATTTAGCCGATAGTTCGGCACAAACCTTGGTTGACCCTACGCTGCGTATTGAAATTAGTGATGATGATAACTCATTAAGTTTACATGCTTGTCACAGCGTGATGCGTGAAGTGGAAGTATTACACGATAATTTATTGACTATGTTTGAGCAGGATAAAAAGCTCACACCTAAAGATATTATTGTGATGGTGCCAAATATTGATGCCTATGCGCCTTATGTTGAAGCCGTGTTCAGTCGCTCGGCTAGCAGTATTAGCATTCCTTTTTCTATCTCAGATGTCAGTGCGCAGCAAGAGAATCCTATTCTGGCGAGTTTTTTACAGTTATTGAACTTGCAACAAAGCCGCTATACACGCGAAGATATTTTAGCCTTGCTAGAAGTGCCGGCTATTTTAAATCGTTTTGCTATTAAGCAAGATGAGTTTGATTTATTACAACACTGGATCACTGAAAGTGGGATTCGTTGGGGACTTAATGATAATTCGGCAACCCAATGGGAGCTGCCTGCATTAACACAAAATAATTGGCTGTTTGGTTTAAAACGTATGTTGCTCGGTTATGCCATGAGCGACAATCTATTTGAAGGCATTGCGCCTTACGATGAAGTGCAGGGTTTACAGGGAGATTTGTTAGGCCGCTTTATTGAGTTTGTTGATACTTTAATTGTGTTAGAAACTAATTTAAACCAAGAAGTTAGTTGCGCGGAATGGCAGTTGTTTATTAATCAGTTGATTGATGATTTTTATCTTGAAGATGAAGATAACAGTGCTTTATTCAGTCAAATCCGTCAGCAAATGCAAGCGCTGACGGAACAAACCGCGCAGGCTAAATTTGATCAACCCTTAGCCTTAATGGTGCTGGTGGAGTATTTACAAGAAAACCTTTCTAGCCAATCTAACAGCCAACGTTTTTTAGCTGGGCAAGTTAACTTTTGTACGCTGATGCCAATGCGGTCTATCCCATTTAAAGTGGTATGTTTGTTAGGCATGAATGATGGATTATATCCGCGTTCTTTATTACCCATGGGATTTGATTTAATGGTTGGGCACCGCAAGCGTGGTGACCGTTCACGTCGAGATGAAGATCGTTATCTGTTTTTAGAAGCGTTGTTATCGGCGCAATCTAACTTTTATGTTAGTTACATTGGTAAAGATATCAGTGATAACAGCGAAAAAATGCCCAGTGTGTTAGTCAGTGAATTGCTCAATTATATTCAGCAGAGTTTCAGGCTTGCTAGCCAATCGGTGAGTTTAATTGCAAGCGGCGAGCTAGAAAGTGGGCAACTAGAAAAAGCGTTATTAGCTTCATTAACGCATCACTATCCTATGCAGAGTTTTAGTGAGCAATACTTTCAAGGTAAGCAAAAAACCTATCAACAATCTTGGTGGCAGGCATTAACGAAAGCGCCTGTAGCGGAAGGTGAAATTAACCAGCCCTTGCCTTTATTACAAAGTGACCACGTTGAATTAACGTCATTGATTCGCTTTTTACAAAACCCTTGTCGCGCATTTTTTAATCAAGGCTTGAATGTGTATTTTGAGATTGATGAAATTGACCAAGAAAATGATGAACCTTTTGCCTTAGATAACCTGCAACAATATATGCTTAAAAAGCAGCAATTTGAGAATGGATTAGATGATCAAGCATTAACTGAGTTATATGTTGGTTTACAAGCACAGGGTAAGTTACCCGTTGGTGAATTTGCTACCTTGATCTTTAATAAAGATTTGCAGGTAATGGTGGATTTAGCGGGAGTATATAGTGGTTATTTCATTGGCGATATTGAGCAAATACAGGTCGATATTCCCTTTGATAATAAACGCTTAATTGGTGCATTAGATGACCACTGTGAAAATGGATTAGTACGCATTAAACCGGGCAATATTAAAGGTAAAGATTTATTAAAACTTTGGGTTGAACATTTGAGTTATTGCATTGTGCACGGACAACACCTCAATGCGACTTTATTTGGTCAAACTAAGGGGCACTATTTTGAAGAGATCCCCGCGGATTATGCGCATAAACGTTTATCGGAACTGTTAGCGTTATACGAGCAGGGGTTACAGCAAGCCTTACCGTTTTTTGTTGAAAGCGCTTACCAATGGTGTGAGGCCGTTTGCCAATTACAAGCTAATGTTTTTGTATTAGATGAACTCAGTTTTGATACTCGTGCAGCTGGCCAACAAGCAGCTTTAAAAGTGTTTAATAATAGTCGAGGTTATGCCGAAGCCAATGACCCTTATATTAATCGTCTTTTTGATAACATTGAAGACCATTGGCAAGCTTTTGAATCCATCGCATTACAGGTCTTTATGCCGTTATTATGCAATTTGAATGATTTAATTTATCAACAGTGGGGAGAGGAATAATCATGGTAGAAGAAAATTTAAACCTCGACCTTGATATGGCTAATGATGAGATCAATAGCGATATTTCTGTAACCCCTTTACAGGCGTTAACCTTTCCACTGTTTGGGCGTCGATTGATAGAAGCGTCAGCGGGTACGGGTAAAACCTATACCATTGCGAGTTTATTTATTCGCTTGCTGTTAGGTCATGGTAAGCAAGGCGATGCCCCGTTAGATGGCAATAATACAAATGTTATTCAAAGTGCTGAGCAAACTAAGCAAAGTGCCATGCAAAGCACTAGTCAAGCTAGCAGCCAAACTGCGCATTATTCGGCATTAACCGTAGATAAGATTTTAGTGGTGACCTTTACTGAAGCGGCTACTGCAGAGCTAAGAAGTCGAATTAGAGAGCGTATTCGTGAAACACGTTTAGCGTTTATTGCAGGCAGTAGTAAAGATGATTATTGCCAGCAATTGATTGAAGATAGCACCAACCTTGAACATGATATTCGTTTACTACGTTTTGCTGAATTACAAATGGATGAAGCGTCTATTTTTACCATTCATGGTTTTTGTCAGCGCATGTTACAGCAAAATGCCTTTGAGTCAGGTAGCTTATTTCAACAAACCTTATTAGAAGACGATTCTGAAATTTTAAGCCAAGCCTGTAACGACTTTTGGCGCGCACATTTTTATCAATTATCTACGTCATTAACGGAAGTTATTTATGGTTATTGGGCGACCCCTGCAGCGTTAAAATCAGAATTACAGCAATGGTTGTCACGCAATGATTTAACGTTTATTCCAGCTATTACTGATTTTGATTTTCAAAGTAAATATGAAAAAAGTTTAAATGCCATTGCACAGGTAAAACAAGCCTGGAATGCTGATAAGGATGATTACCTAGACATTATCACGCATTCAGGTGTCGACAAGCGAAGTTACAGTAAACGTAATTTGCCGGACTGGTTTAAGAATGTCAGTGAATGGGCGTTATCTACCCAGCTGGACTTAACACTACCTAAAAGTTTATCTAAGTTTTCACAAGCTGAATTAATTAATAAAACGAAGAAAGGTGCTGCGCCAACGCATGCAACATTTGAATTAGTTGAAGCCTTACTTGAGCAAGACATTTCGATTAAAAATACTTTATTGATTAAAGCGACACATTGGATAAAAGAGAATTTACAGAACACCAAACAACAGCACATGTTGTTAGGATTTGATGATTTATTAACGCGTTTAGATCATGCATTGCAGGTGTCGCCAGCAGGGCATTTAGGGCAACAAATAAAGCAGCAATATCCGATCGCCTTGATTGATGAATTCCAAGATACTGACCCGGTGCAATACCGTATTTTTGATACGATTTATGCGCAAGTTAGTGTTGATAATGATCAGCTTAACGATCCGCTTAACGATCCGCTTAATGATGCGATTGATGACGCGGCGAATGATATGTCGGATCAAATTAAAGACGGCACTAAAGCTCAAGGCCGAATAGATCAAGTAGAACAATTATCGCGCTTTGACCAATCAGGTTTATTTATGATCGGCGATCCTAAGCAAGCGATTTATAGCTTCCGTGGTGCAGATATTTTTACTTATATGAAAGCGCGTAATGCGGTCACCGCGCATTATAGTTTGGATAATAACTATCGCTCCAGTGCGGAAATGATTGATGCGGTAAACGGTTTTTTCCAACATCGAGTCGCACCGTTTATTTATGATCAAGATATTCCTTTTTTCCCTGTACAAGCGCCACCCATTAAACGTAAAAAATTAGTGGTCAATAACCCTGATGATGATCAACAGACAGCATTGCAGTTTTTACATATTAATGGTGGTTTAAGTAGCGATGCCTTTCGATATGCAAGTGCACAAGCCGCAGTGAATGAGGTTAAGGCGTTATTGTTATTGGCGCAGCAAGACCAAGCTTATTTAGAAGACTCAGAAGGTAATAAATCACCTATTCTAGCGAATAACATTTCAGTATTAGTCCGTACCGGTAACGAAGCCAACATTATTCGTAAAGCGTTATTAGAAGAAAATATTAATAGTGTGTATTTGTCATTGAAGGAGAGTGTATTTGCAAGCACTTTAGCGCAGGATTTGTTGCGTTTATTGAGTGCCTGCTTGCACCCAAGTAATGAACGTTATTTACGTTCTGCAATTGCTTGTAAATTGTTTTCGTTAACCCCTTATCAAATTCACTTTACCTTTTCTGACACCGCCAGTTGGGAAGCTAAAATTGCTGACTTTGCGCGTTATAAAACCGTATGGGAAGAAAGTGGCATATTGGTGATGTTGCAACAGTGTTTTCATGAGCAAGGTATTAGCGCCAATTTATTAGCGCAAAACCAAGGGGAGCGTACATTAACGGATCTCTTACATCTCGCTGAATTATTGCAAAAAAACAGTATGGTGTATGAAGGGGCCTTTGCGTTATTACGTTGGTTTAGCGAGCAGATAAATAATGCTAAAAACGAGCAAGGTGAGCAGAAACAACGCTTAGAAAGTGAAAAAGAGCTAGTGCAAGTGAGTACTTTACATAAATCTAAGGGGCTAGAATACGATATTGTATTTATTCCATTTAGTGGTTTATATCGTGAACCTAAAGAATGTTTGTTTCACGATAGCCAACAACGTTTAGTATTTGATTTAAATGGCGAAGAGGCAAATAGAGAAAGTACTGCCAAAGAGTTGTTAGCGGAAGATATTCGACTGCTTTATGTCGGTTTAACGCGCAGTGTTTATCGTTGTTATTTAGGCATTGGCCCTTATAAAAGAGGACGCGCTAAAGTCTCACCGTTAACCAAAAGTGCGTTGGGTTATTTATGTGTTAAAGCGGGTGAAGAGTTACAGGCCGGTGATGACCAAAAACTGCAACACTTATTAAAAAGTGTGTGTGACATGTCGAAAAATATCGGTATTCGTAATACACCAAATCCCTTGAGTGAAACCTATCAAGCGACCAGTCAATCTGCGGCTGAATTAATTGCACCTGAGCAGTTTGTTGGACACATTGAAAAAAATTGGTGGGTGACTAGTTACTCGGCTTTATCTCGTTTCCATAGCGCGCCAACCATTGAAGATAAACAGACCAAAAAAATTCCAGAAGAAAGTGTTCAAACCTTAGAACAGTTACAGCAACCTTCGTTACTACAACCGACTCTAGTACCGCAAGAGCAGCAAGTTAATAATGTATTTAGTTTTCCGCGTGGTGCAAAACACGGTACTTTTTTACATGAGTTGTTTGAAGAACTCGATTTTCAAGATAGCCCCGCAGATAAGTTGATCCCTTGGTTAACGGACCGTTTAATTATTAATGGTTATGAACCAGCGGAAGAGTGGGCACCGATTGTCAGTGAATGGATAACGCATATTTTAGCGCACCAATTAGCTGCCAATGAATATCCTGAGTTATCGCTGTCGCAATTAAGTGAAGCGCAAAAGAAAGTAGAGATGCAGTTCTTTATTCCGATGCAACCGATTGAAGCGTCATCGGTGAACCAGTTGATTACTCATTATGACCCTTTATCGGCACGTGCGGGTTTATTACAGTTCAACCAAGTGCAAGGCATGCTCAAAGGCTTTATTGATTTAACTTTCGAATATCAAGGGCAATATTTTGTATTGGATTATAAGTCTAACTACTTAGGTGATAGTCTCGCGGATTATAGTGAACAGGCCATGGCCGATGCAATTGTTGAGCATCGTTATGATTTTCAATACCAATTATATACCTTGGCATTGCACCGTTTGTTAAAATCACGCTTAGATGATTACGATTACGAGCAACATATTGGCGGTGTGTTTTATACCTTCTTACGGGGAATGCAAGGAGAGCACAATGCAGGTTCTTATTTCACTAAACCAAAGTTTGAACTGATTGATAAATTAGATAAATTATTAAGCGGTGAGTTAAGCGCAGAAAAACTGCGAGAGGAGTTGTCATGCTAGATAAAAATAATAACCTTGGCACTAAGTCGGTACAAGGGATCATAAGCGAACAGCTCAGCGCAAGTGAACAGGATATGTTAGCGTTATTAAAGCGCTGCCAGTTAAATCAACAAATTCGCCCAATAGACTTCCATTTTGCAAAATTTATGGCGCAATTAGGGGCTGATAATTTAATGCAATTAGCGGCTGCGCTAGTGAGCCAGCAACTCGGTGGCGGTCATATTTGTTTACCTATCGATAAAATAGGTAGTTTGTTCCATCAGCATTGTTTGCAGCTTGGTATCGATTCAAAGGTTGAAAGTGAACGTCTACAGGTGTCTTGTATTTTTCATGATCAACAACAAATGCATTATGCCTTAAATGAAAGTATTTGTTGTGGTGACGATGCGCCTTTACGCTTGCAGTATGACGCTTTATTCATGGCACGTTACGCTGAATTTGAGCAACTTATTTCAAATAAACTTTTGCAGCCTATTGCTGTACAAGTAAGTGAAGAAAGCAAAGCATATTTAGAACAGTTGTTTAAACCTCAGTACACTTATTTATGGCAGGCATGGCAACAAGATAACACTCAATCGGTACAGATTTTATGTGAAAAGTTTTTAGATGTTATCGATAATGCTGTCGTTGATTGGGGAGCGGTTGCCGCTGTTTTCAGTAAAGCAAACTGCGCGGACGATTTAAACTCATTAGCAACACTAATAAGCAATCACGTGCGTTGTGATTGGCAAAAAATAAGCGCGGCATTGGCGTTAACCTCTGCGCGTTGTGTTATTTCAGGTGGTCCAGGCACAGGTAAAACCACCACTGTGGTTAAACTCTTGGCTTTGTTATTACATGCTGAGCCAGATTTAATGATAAAAATGGTAGCGCCAACGGGTAAAGCAGCGGCACGTTTAACGGAATCGATTACTAACGCATTAGCAGATTTGGATTTAGATAAAACCGTTGCACAGCTCATTCCTACTGATGCTAGTACTATTCACCGCTTATTAGGCGTACGTAATAATAGCGCCCATTTTCGTCACCACGAACACAACAAGTTAGTATTAGATTTGCTGCTGGTGGATGAAGCCTCTATGGTTGATTTACCTTTGATGGCTAAGCTATTGAGTGCTTTACCGGATCATGCTCGTTTAATTTTGCTCGGTGATAAAGACCAATTAGCTTCCGTTGAAGCGGGCGCAGTATTAGGTGATATTTGTTCGTTTATTGAATCGGGTTATAGCCAACAAAAAGCACAGCAATTAGCAGATTTAACTGGTTTCGATAGTTTATTAGATCAAGCAAACATTGCGACAGCTGCTGCATCCGAAGCTGCTACGACTAAAACTACAATATCCCAAACAGCAGTATCCCAAACAAGAATGTCGGATAATTTATGTTTATTGAAAAAGAGCTACCGTTTTGATCAATTCTCCGGCATTGGTTACTTAGCATCGGCGATCAATAAAGGCGGTATTACTGCAGGCAAACTATTGCGACTATGTGAACAATACGATGATCTAAATTATTATCCTAATGATCCTCAAAGTGATGCCATCTTTGAACAGCTAGTGATTGAGGGTTATGGCCCTTATTTATCTGATATATGCGCGATTAATGACGATAACCGCGATCAAGCAAAAAAATTGTTACAGCAATTTAATGATTTTAAAATTCTCTGTGCGACGCGTGAGCAGGAATGGGGTGTTGATAATCTAAATCATCGCTGTGAAAAAATATTGCAAAAGGCGGGTTTATTAGCACGTCGTTTCGACCTCACACAAACTTGGTATCTTGGTCGTCCTGTGATGGTGACTGAAAACAGTTATCACCTTGGATTGTTTAATGGCGATATTGGCGTGTGTTTAGCTGATCAAAGTGGGCAATTAAGGGTTTATTTCGTGATGCCTGATGGTTCCGTGGCTGACTTTCAACCTAGTCGATTACCTACTCATCAAACGGTATTTGCAATGACGGTGCATAAAAGCCAAGGTTCAGAATTTAAACATACCTTGCTGGCTTTGCCTGACTATGCGTTACCTGTGATGAATCGGGAGTTGATTTATACGGGTATTACACGTGCAAAAAAACAATTAACGCTGATTGCTGATCTTTCATTAGTAGCCAGTTCAGTGAGGAATAGAGCAAGTAGAAATAGCCGTTTAACCGAACGATTAAGCACAAATTAATGAGTACTTACTGAGAAAATAGCTATTTTAGCAAACCGTTATGTTCGCAAACAGCAAGCAGTTTTAATTGGGCAATGGGTAGATACTTAATTTATTGATAATAGGCGAGTAAAAATGACACCGGCAATATTATTAGCAGAAAAAAATAAAATAACGTTTCAAGTACATCAATATAAACATGACAAAAAAGCTGAATCCTATGGTTTAGAAGCCGCTGAGAAATTGAATGTGGACCCACTACAAGTTTTTAAAACCTTGGTGGTTGAAGTTGATAAACAATTAGTGGTGGCAGTACTACCAGTGACGGAACAACTTAATTTAAAAGCCGTCGCGTCGGCATTAAAAGCTAAGAAAGCGCAAATGGCGAATAAAAATGATGTGTTACGTTCTTCGGGTTATGTGCTGGGTGGCGTCAGCCCGCTTGGACAAAAGAAACAATTGCCAACCTTGATTGACGAAAGTGCATTAGCACAACAAACTATTTATGTAAGTGCAGGTAAAAGAGGGTTAGAGATACAGTTAGCAGCGCAAGACTTAGCAGATCTTTTATCGGCTCGCTTTGTTGATTTAACTTAATGTTTTTTATTTACTCCTGTTAGCGCTCCGGTCTAGATTCTGTCTGCATCTACATTGTGTTGAAGGGGACAGTTGATCGTAAAATAGATCCTTTCGCTGACAGGTTTAAACCTTGACTCATTTCCTCATAAACACAGATTTATTTTAAATACTATCTAGCTTCTCAATACGTCTATGTTAGCATGCGCTGAATTTTCTGGCGTAGCGTCGGAAACACTTTTTTAATTGTTAATGAGACAGTAGATGGAACAAGTAATTACCCTATATTTAAAACTATTTTTTATGATGACACCGTTTTTTGTGTTATCTGTTTTTTTGATCATGAGTAAAAGATTAACCTCATCGGAAAAGAAGCAAATAATTCTTAAATTAAGCATTACTGTGCTCATCATTAGCTTAGTATTCCTGATCTTCGGTCAATATATTTTCAGTTTATTTGGTATTACATTAGATGCCTTTAAAATTGGTGCTGGTACTGTGTTATTTTTAAGTGCGTTAGAAATGATCAAAGGCGGCACAGAAGTGCCTGAAGGACCAGAAGGCTCTAATAAACGCGGTGTTGATTTTGCCATTGTTCCATTAGCTATTCCGGTAACAGTTGGTCCAGGTATGATTGGTATATTGATGGTTATTGGTGCTGAGTTAGATGGATTAGCCGATACGATTGTGGTGGTATTAGCCTTGATTGCTGCTGTAGTTTCGGTGGCAGCTGTGCTGTTGTTTTCTAATAAAATCCAACGTTTATTAGGTCAGCAAGGTTTAGAGGTATTACCTAAAATCACAGGATTATTTGTTTCTGCTATTGGCGCACAAATTGTATTCTCTGGGATCCAAGGATTTTTTGTTGGTGGGTTGGTCGCTCAATAAAAAATAGTGCGGTGTTAGCTATTGAATAAAAAGTTAACACAGTATTTAAGCGTTATTTAAAATTGTTTTTAGCAAGCTATGTTTTTAACAAACTATGTAATGAAAGAGCTAACAAAGCTTGCGCTAAGCGCTGTAACAAGCCCTTTAATAACGCATTAATAGGCTTATTAGCTAAAGCGATTAGACTTAGTCACTAAAGCTATGTATTGAATGAGCTACTTTTCTTAGGATTCAGACCAAACGGCGAATTCATTGCCACTTGGTTCGGTAAAATGAAAGCGCACACCACCCGGAAACGCAAACAGCGGGGTACTTATTTTACCGCCGGCTTGCACTATTTTTAGCTCAAGCGCAGCTATTTCCATAGTGTAAAATACTGTCAGGCCAGCGCCGTTTGCAGAACTTGAGATTAGCGGAGAACGATAAAAACCACCGTTAAGTCCTGATTTTTCGACGAACGCAATATAATCTGGCCCATAATCAGTAAATTGCCAGTTAAAAACTTGGGTAAAGAAAGTTTTAGTGGCCGCTAAATCTTTCGCTGGATATTCAAGGTAATTTATCTTGTCGCTTTTAGTCATGGCTTATCCCTCTTAGATTGAAATGATAAGTGCTTCAATGTTGAATCCGGTGCTTTAAAAATGTTAATGCTGTTAATTTACCTAAATAGCATGGTTTAATTTTTTTAGTCTTGCTCTCGCTTGTTATATGCTGGTGAACATTAAAGATATTTGATGGTGTCAGTTGCTAACCACTTTGAATGTGAGCGTTATTTAAGCAAGCATTTACGAATTACTAAACAAGTATCTAAACAAGTACCTATGCAATGGCCTGCAAGTATTTAAGCAGTTACTATCGCTGAATCATAAAATTTATAAACAGAAAGCGATCACAGGTCTAAAACTATTTGCTCTTTTAGCACTTATTTTTTTATGAATTGCCAAAAATAGCACTGATCTTCTAAAAAACTGAGCTAGCACTCGGTTTTTACTATCTGCTACCTATCGACTATCAGCAAAACAGTGTCTATAATGGCGCGTCTTAAATTTCACTATAGAAATCATAAAATGATTTTTGATTAAGGTGTTATTTTATCATGCGGTTAGTCTAAGCAAATACACCTTAGTGATGAAAGCGAATAAATAAATAGGCTTTTATCAGTAAATACAATTTTTAACGTAAAAGATAAAGGAATAAAAATGCAAGTTTCTGTTGAATCTACACAAGGCCTAGAGCGCGTATTAACAATTACTGTTGCTGCTGAAACATTCGATAAAGAATTTGACGGACGTCTACGTCATTTATCAAAAACACAACGTGTTGATGGTTTCCGTCCAGGTAAAGTTCCAGCATCAGTTATTGCTAAGCGTTTTGGCGCAGCTGTTGAGCAAGAAGTTGGCGGCGAAATCATGCAACGCAACTTTTATGAAGCTATTGTTGCTGAAAAATTAAACCCAGCTGGCGCACCTGCTGTAGCTCCTGTTGCTCGTAAAAAAGGTGAAGATTTTGTTTTCACTGCAACATTTGAAGTTTACCCAGAAGTAACATTAAATGAATTAGACGCATTAACAGTAGAAACTGTGACTGCTGAAGTTGAAGATGCTGATTTAGATAAAATGTTAGTAACATTACAAAAGCAACATGCTGAATGGAATGACGTTGAGCGTGAATCTCAAAACGATGACCAAGTAACTGTTGATTTTGAAGGTTCTATTGACGGCGAATTATTTGAAGGCGGTAAAGCGGAAGGTTTCCAAATCGTTTTAGGTAGTAACCGTATGATCCCTGGTTTTGAATCAGGTATCGTTGGTAAAAAAGCAGGCGAAGAGTTCAACATCGACGTAACTTTCCCTGAAGATTACCATGCAGAACAGTTAAAAGGTAAAACAGCACAATTTGCAATCAACTTAACTAAAGTTGAAGAGCAAACATTACCTGAGTTAACAGAAGAATTCGTTAAAAAATTCGGCGTTGAAAGTGGTGACCTAGCTGCTCTTAAAGAAGACGTTAAGAAAAACATGCAACGTGAACTTGAGCAAGTATTAAAAAATACTGCTAAAGACAACGTATTAACTGCATTAGTTGAAAACAACGAAATCGAAGTGCCTAAAGCATTAGTTGATGGTGAAGTTAACGTATTACGTAAACAAGCTATGGAACGTTACGGTAAGCAAATGGACCCAAGCAACTTGCCTGAGTTACCAGCTGAACTGTTTACTGAGCAAGCTGAAAAACGTGTTAAAGTAGGTCTTTTACTAGGTGAAGTAATCAAAGTTAACGAATTAAAAGTTGACCAAGAAAAAGTTGCTGCATTAATTGAAAATGCTGCTTCTGCTTACGAAAACCCATCTGAAGTTGTTGAATATTACAAAAACAACAAAGAACTAATGCAAAACATGGAAAATGTTGCATTAGAAGAGCAAGCGGTTGATTTTATCATTGAAAAAGCTAAAGTAGCTGAAGTAAAAAAATCGTTCGATGAAGTAATGAATAAACCTGCTGCTTAATAGTTTCTTTAACTATTAATTCAAGTGGTTATACATTTCAATGGCTCGGGTGATTTCACTCGGGCCATTTTCATTTTTAACGCAAACAATAAAAATAAATAATTAGGATGGAATATGACTAACCCATTTGCTGGAAATACGGAACAAATCAGTAACGCACTTATCCCTATGGTTGTTGAACAAACGGCAAAAGGTGAGCGTTCATATGATATCTATTCTCGACTATTAAAGGAACGTGTTATCTTTTTAACCGGTCCTGTTGAAGATCACATGGCTAACGTGATCACTGCGCAGTTACTTTTTTTAGAGTCTGAAAGCACAGAAAAAGATATTTACATTTATATTAATTCACCAGGTGGCTCGATTAGCGCTGGCATGGCAATTTACGATACAATGCAATTTATCAAACCAGATGTAAGTACTATCTGTATGGGAATGGCCGCTAGTATGGGCGCATTTTTATTAGCAAGTGGCGCTGAAGGTAAACGTCATGTATTACCTAATGCTAAGGTGATGATTCACCAACCACTAGGTGGTTTCCAAGGTCAAGCTTCTGATTTTGAAATACATGCAAAAGAAATTTTAGCAACAAAACAGCGTATGAATGAGTTATTAGCATTCCATACGGGTAAAGATATTGAAGTTATTGCTCAGGATACTGACCGTGATAACTTTATGCGAGCTCAAGAAGCAGTTGACTATGGTATTGTTGACTCAATCTTAACTCGCAGAGCATAAATAAGGGATAACGATAACTATGTCCGATAAAAACAACAATGATGCTAATAGCAGCCTATTGTATTGTTCGTTCTGTGGTAAAAGTCAGCATGAAGTTAAAAAACTGATTGCAGGACCTTCTGTGTATATTTGTAACGAATGTGTTGATCTTTGTGATGACATCATTAAAGAAGAAATTGCTGAGCTTACAAGTAATGCTGAAACCAGTACTAACAGCAATAAAAAATTACCAACACCCCATGATATCCGTGCGTCATTAGATGATTATGTTATTGGCCAAGATTTAGCAAAAAAAGTGCTATCTGTTGCTGTTTATAATCATTACAAACGCTTAAAACACGGTGATATCGCCGATGGTGTTGAGTTAAGCAAATCTAATATTTTGCTGATTGGTCCAACTGGTAGTGGTAAAACACTGCTGGCTGAAACCATGGCTCGTTTATTAGATGTACCATTTACAATGGCAGATGCAACCACTTTAACTGAAGCTGGTTACGTGGGTGAAGATGTTGAAAACATCATTCAAAAACTATTACAAAAATGTGATTACGATCCTGAGAAAGCGCAACGCGGTATCATCTATATTGATGAAATTGATAAAATAACGCGTAAATCTGAGAATCCATCTATCACTCGTGATGTTTCTGGTGAAGGTGTTCAGCAGGCATTATTGAAACTGATTGAAGGTACCGTTGCTTCTATTCCTCCACAAGGTGGGCGTAAGCATCCAAACCAAGAATTTATTCAAGTTGATACATCTAAAATATTATTTATTTGTGGCGGCGCATTCTCTGGTTTAGATAGCATTATTGAGCAACGTATTAACACCGGTGCAGGTATTGGCTTTGGTGCAACCGTGCGCGATAAAGATGCTAAAGCGTCATTAAGTGATACGTTCAAGAAAGTGGAACCTCAAGATTTAGCAAAATATGGTTTGATTCCTGAATTTATCGGGCGTTTACCAGTAGTTGCAACATTAACTGAATTAGATGAAGAAGCATTAGTTGAAATTTTAACTGCACCTAAAAATGCAATTACAAAACAATATGCTGCTTTATTCGGCTTAGAAAATGTTGAACTTGAATTCCGTCCTGAAGCGTTAACAGCGATGGCTAAGAAAGCGATGAACCGTAAAACTGGTGCACGTGGTTTACGTTCTATTGTTGAAGCTGTGTTAT
Organism: Vibrio sp. 2-Bac 85; assembly: GCF_037546705.1. Classification (NCBI taxonomy): domain Bacteria; kingdom Pseudomonadati; phylum Pseudomonadota; class Gammaproteobacteria; order Vibrionales; family Vibrionaceae; genus Vibrio; species Vibrio sp. 2-Bac 85. Next base: position 109,473 of record NZ_JALAAB010000016.1, read on the forward strand.
TAGATACGATGTATGACCTGCCTTCAGTTGAAAATGTAATCAAAGTGGTTGTTGATGAAAACGTTATTATGGGTGATGCATCACCTTTGTTAATTTACTCAGAAGAAGAAAATAAACTCGTATCGTCTGATAAATAAGCAATTAATAACAATAAAATAAAAAAAGAGGGCATTATGCTCTCTTTTTTTGTTTCTAAGCTTGAAAAAAAACTTAACATCCCCAATATTGGATACAAGTAAAAATATTTTTACGCGTGCATTCATTTCATGTATTTATTTTCAATACTTTTTCTGGGGACAATATGAAATTAGAAACAGACCAGCTGTTGACGCTACCTGTCTTACCACTCCGTGATGTCGTTGTTTACCCGCACATGGTTATTCCATTATTTGTCGGCAGAAAAAAATCGATCAGCTGTTTAGAAGCTGCGATGGAGCAGGGCAAAAAGGTATTATTAGTAGCACAAACTGAAGCTTCACTAGATGATCCTAAAATAGAGGATTTATACTCAGTGGGTACGGTTGCTAATATTTTACAATTATTAAAATTACCCGATGGCACGGTCAAAGTGCTAGTCGAGGGTGTGCAACGAGCCACTATTCTTCGTAACATAGATCATGAAGAATACTTCTTTTCTGAAGTTGAGCTGCTAGAAAGTGAAGGCGTCGATGAGAAAGAAGAAGAAGCGCTGATACGTAGCGTATTAGGACAATTTGAGTCATATATTAAGCTCAATAAAAAAATTCCACCTGAAGTACTTGCTTCTGTTAATGGTATCGACGAACCAGAGCGCTTGGCAGATACAATTGCAGCGCATATGCCATTAAGCCTAGAAGATAAACAAACGGCGTTAGAGTTAACTAATGTGACTGAACGTTTTGAATATCTAATGGGTATGATGGAAAATGAAGAAGATATTCTAAAAGTTGAAAAACGTATTCGTAGCCGTGTTAAGAAACAAATGGAACGCAGCCAACGTGAGTATTATCTTAACGAGCAAATGAAAGCGATTCAAAAAGAGCTCGGCGATAGTGAAGAAGGTCAAAGTGACCTTGAGCAATTAGAAGAAAAAATTGAAGCGGCTGGCATGTCAGCTGAAGCAAAAGAAAAAGCGTTATCTGAACTTAAAAAGCTAAAAATGATGTCACCGATGTCATCGGAAGCAAGTGTTATACGTACTTACATTGAAAGCTTAGTGAATGTACCGTGGAAGAAACGCAGTCCTGTTAAAAAGAATTTAGCTAAAGCACAAGAAATCTTAGATGAAGATCATTACGGTTTGGAAAAAGTCAAAGAGCGCATTTTAGAATATTTAGCAGTTCAAACACGTATTAATAAATTGAAAGGCCCTATTTTATGTTTAGTGGGGCCTCCAGGTGTTGGTAAAACATCTTTAGGCCAATCCATTGCGCGCTCAACTGGCCGTAAGTATGTACGTATGGCATTAGGTGGTGTACGTGACGAAGCTGAGATCCGTGGTCATCGTCGTACTTATATTGGTTCGTTACCGGGTAAGTTGATTCAAAAAATGACTAAAGTGGGCGTTAAAAACCCATTATTCTTATTAGATGAAATTGATAAGATGGCTTCCGATATGCGTGGTGATCCTGCTTCTGCATTATTAGAAGTGTTAGATCCAGAACAGAATAATAGCTTTAATGACCATTACCTTGAAGTTGATTACGATCTTTCTGATGTGATGTTTGTTGCGACGTCTAACTCAATGAATATTCCAGGTCCACTTTTAGACCGTATGGAAGTGATTCATTTATCTGGTTATACAGAAGATGAAAAACTTAACATCGCTAATGGCCATTTATTAAGCAAACAAATTAAGCGTAATGGTCTAAAAGAATCAGAAATTTCAATTGATGATAGCGCGATAATTGGTATCGTACGTTATTACACGCGTGAAGCCGGTGTACGTGCTTTAGAGCGTGAGATTTCTAAAATTTGTCGTAAAGTTGTGAAAGATATTTTATTAGACAAAAAACTGAAAAAAGTAGATGTTACTATTGATAATCTAAAAGATTATTTAGGTGTACGTCGTTATGACTTCGGTAAAGCAGACTCTGAAAATCAAGTTGGCCAAGTTACAGGGCTTGCTTGGACATCTGTTGGTGGTGATTTATTAACTATCGAAGCAACCTCTGTACCGGGTAAGGGTAAGTTAACTTACACTGGTTCATTAGGTGATGTGATGAAAGAGTCTATTCAAGCTGCGATGACAGTGGTGCGTGCGAAAGCTGAAGAATGGCGTATTAATAGCGACTTCCATGAAAAACGTGATATACATGTGCACGTGCCTGAAGGTGCTACGCCAAAAGATGGCCCAAGTGCTGGTGCAGCAATGTGTACGGTGTTAATTTCTAGCTTAACAGGTATTCCTGTTCGTGCTGATGTGGCGATGACAGGTGAAATTACGTTACGTGGAGAAGTACTTCCAATTGGTGGTCTAAAAGAAAAATTATTAGCGGCTCGTCGTGGTGGTATTAAAACGGTATTGATTCCGTTTGAAAATACACGTGACTTAGAAGAAATCCCTGATAATATTAAGGACCAACTAGAAATTAAGCCAGTTCGTTGGATAGATGAAGTATTAGAAATCGCTTTACAAGATAGCATTAAAGGTTTTTCTATCGGAAAAACTGAAAAATAGGTGACAAACCGCATAAAATAAGGGCTATCTACCTAATTTTATTCAAATTTACTTGCTTGAATTTGAATAGAACAGTAGCCTAGCCCTGTATTTTTTTACTATGTGCCATTCAATCTTAAAATAGCACCAATTTATTATAGACAGGGGATTTACAAATGAACAAAGGACAATTAATCGATAACATCGCTGAAAGCGCAGATATCTCAAAAGCTGCAGCTGGTCGCGCATTAGATGCATTTATCGACAGCGTTACTACAGCTTTAGTTGAAGGCGACAGCGTATCACTAATTGGTTTTGGTGCTTTCTCAGTAAAAGAGCGTGCTGCACGTACAGGCCGTAATCCACAAACTAATGAGCCCATTCAAATCGCAGCAGCAAAAGTACCTGCATTTAAAGCGGGTAAATCATTAAAAGATGCTATCAACGCATAAGCGTTTTTATTGCACCGTTATGCATTAAGCGCGTCCTATGATGCGCTTTTTTGTTTTTAAGTCTTAAAGAGTAAAATATTATGTTAGATAAAATGCGCGAAGGCTCTCAAGGGATCGTAGCTAAAAGTATTTTAGTGGTGATCATCCTGTCTTTTGCTTTGGCGGGGGTGAGTAGCTATTTAGGGACTACTTCAGAAAGTGCAGTTGTCACGGTTAACGGTGAAGGTATTTCACAACAAAGTGTTGAACAAGCTTATCAAAATGAAAGAGCGCGTTTACAACAGCAATACGGCGAACAGTTTGACTTGATCGCTTCTACACCTGGTTTTACACAACAGATTCGTGCTCAAGCTACACAGACATTAATCACTGAGCGTTTAATTGCACAAGCCGTTACTGAAATGGGTTTACGTGTCGGCGATGATCAAGTTAAAGAAGCTATTCGAAATATGCCTGAATTCCAAGTTGATGGTAAATTTGATAACAACTTATACTTGTCTTTATTACGTAACAATAACTTAGCTCCAGCACAATTCAGTGCAAACTTTAAAACTGACTTAGTACGACTACAACTATTAGAATCATTAGTGGGTAGTGAGTTTGTTTTACCATTAGAAGTCGAGCAAGCTTATCAATTGCAAGGTCAACAACGTGTTGCACGTATTTTGAATATAAAAAGTGCTGATTTTATGACTACAGATTCTGTGTCTGAAGATGAAATCAATACCTACTATGCAGATAACAGCGAGCAGTTTCAAAATCCTGAGCAAGTTGATGTTGAATACATTCTGTTAGATGCTGCAACATTAGCACCAGAAGTTAACCTGAATGAGAAAGATATTGAAACTTACTACGAACAACATGCGGATCAATATCAACGTGTTGAACGTCGTAAAGTAGCTCATATTCTGGTTCAAGGTGATTCAGAAGAAGCGAAAAATAAAGCACAAGCTATTTTAGATGAATTAAAAGCGGGTGCGGATTTTGCTGAATTAGCAAAAACAAAATCAGATGATGTCTTTTCTGGTAAAAATAATGGCGAATTAGATTGGTTCGAGCGTGGTGTTATGGATCCTGCATTTGATAAAAGTGCTTTTTCGTTAACAACTGATGCGCCTCTATCTGATGTTGTTAAATCAGAATTTGGTTTTCATATTATCAAATTAATTGAAGCACAGGAAAAAGCAACATTACCGTTGGATGAAGTTAAATCTAAAATCGAAATCGCGCTTAAAAACGATAAGATGAAAGAGATGTACGACAACTTATACCAACGTTTAAGTGAAGTCGCATTCGAGTCTCCTGATAACTTAGAAGAAGCCTCTGCTGAAGTTGGTGTAGCGATTCAAACAACAGGTTTCTTCTCAGCTGATAATGCTCCAAGTTCAGTTGATAACCGTAATGTACTTAATCAAGTGTTTAGTGAAGATTTCCGTGCTGAAGGTTTAAACTCTGAGATTATTGAACTTAATGATTCTCAAGCAATTGTAGTGCGAGTTAAAGCTCACAAAGACGCAGCGACTAAACCATTAGCTGACGTTTCTGAGCAAATTACATTACAACTTGAAGAGCAAAAAGCAGCAGCTGCAGCACAACAATTTGTAGAGTCATTAATGGCTAAATTAAACGCTGGTGAATCAATTGCAGCTGAATTAGCGGATAAAGGTATCGCGTTCACTGCACCGTTGACGCTAGCACGCTATAGCCGCGATTATGATGCTCAGGTTATTCAACGTTTGTTCCAATTAGCTAAACCAGAAGCTGAAAATGTGACACGTGATTACGTGGTTACTGCACAAGGTGATTTTGCAGTTATTGAGTTATCTGACATTGTTGATGTGGATAATGCAGAAGCGAATGAGCAGACTAAAACGCAATTATCAACTATGTTAGAGCGCAGTACTTCTGAAGCGACTTATCAAGCATTAGTGACGTACTTGTTAGACAATGCTGATATTAGCTATGCGGGTGAACAATAAGTCCTAATGTCTAATGAATGACTTAATAAACTATTTTTCATAATTAATAAGTTATTCTATAAAACCTAGATAAATAAAAAGCGGCTCAATGAGTCGCTTTTTTAATGTGTAACTTGTTGATTTTGTTTTATTACCCCGAATTGAGATTATGTAGACTCAGTAAAATTTATCACTCTTTATCCCAAAATACTTTCCTGAAGTGTTTACGACAAACAGAGACATAACTTTCATTTCCACCTATTTCAACCTGAGCACCTTCCTGAATTGCCTCACCATTTCCATCCAAGCGTAAAACCATATTAGCTTTACGACCACAATGGCAGATTGTTTTTAACTCGATCAATTTATCCGCCCAGGCTAATAAATATTGACTGCCTGGAAATAGTTCACCTTGGAAATCTGTTTTAATACCATAGCAAAGTACTGGAATATCTAATATATCCACAACATAGGTAAGCTCTCTAACTTGTTGTTTACTTAGGAATTGAGACTCATCGATTAAAATGCAGTGTTGTTTTTGCTGCAGATGTACTTCAGCGATCATTTCAGCTAAATTATCCGTTGCTGCAAAGATATGCGCATCGCTTTCAATGCCGAGTCGTGATGAAACTTTACCAATACCAGAGCGATTGTCGATGGCTGCAGTTAATACAAATGTATTCATGCCTCGTTCACGATAGTTATATGATGATTGTAATAGTGACGTTGATTTACCTGCATTCATTGCGGAGTAATAAAAATAAAGTTGTGCCAAAATAAAGTCCTGTTATCAAGCTGATTAATATACCCAAACTGCAAAGAACTTTTTATGGTTCGCAGGGCTAATAACGTATTATAACACTACCCAATCACTTTGTTATTGTTCGGTATATATTTACTGTAATGTAGTGATGTAAATAAATTGAAATAACATTGGCATAAAGTATTTTTAAATGGAGTGAGTAATGAGTAAAGCAGTTTTATATTATGTATATGATCCGATGTGTAGTTGGTGTTGGGGATATCGAGATAGTTGGTTAAAACTATCTCAAGCATTAGGATCAAAGGATCTAAGCATTGAATATAAGTTAGGTGGGTTAGCACCAGATTCTGATGTTGTTATGCCTAATGAAATGCAACAGATGTTACAGGGAATTTGGCATAAAATTCACAGCCAATTAGGCACACAATTCAATTTTGACTTTTGGACACAATGCGCACCGCAACGATCAACTTATCCCGCTTGTCGTGCTTGCCTTATTGCAAGAGATAATGACCAAGAACAAGCCATGTTATTTGCTATTCAGCAGGCTTATTATTTGCAAGCAAAGAATCCATCATTAACCTCTACATTGGCAGAGTTAGCGGAAAGTATTGGTTTTAATAGGGAATGGTTCGAACAACAATTGAATGATGACGAAGTGAATGTGAGATTTCATCAAGAAATTTCGGCTAGTCGTCAGTTGCCTATTCAAGGTTTTCCATCATTGGTTTTAGCAGTTAATGGTCAACATATACCGGTAGCCATTGATTATCTAAATTGGCAAAAAACCTATCAACAAGTTATGGATTTATTAAATTAATTCAGCAATTAAAGTTGTTAGTGAATAAAAAAGCCCGTTTATGGATGCTAACTTAATGTAGCATTTCATTAACGGGCTTTAAATTTAGCTAACGTCTCACTTAATAAGGTTTACGCTGCATTTTCACGTGCTTCAATGAAAGCGATAGCACGCGAGATACGTTCAACACTACGTGTTTTACCGATTAGTGCTAATGTAACATCAAGAGAAGGGGACTGACCTGCACCTGTAATTGCTACGCGTAACGGCATGCCTACTTTACCCATTCCTACTTCTAGTTCAGCGGCGGTATCTTCGATAATTTGGTGTAAGTTAGTTTCTGACCAATCATCGCTAGCTTGTAGTTTTGTTTGTACAAGCTGTAAAGCTTCTTTAGCAACAGGGCGTAAATGTTTTTTAGCTGCCGTGGCATCAAAATCTTCATAGTCTTCATAAAAGTAGCGACTAGAATTTGCTAACTCTACTAATGTTTTTGCACGTTCTGCTAATGCCGTAACAACTTCTGTTAAAGCGGGACCATTACTGGTATCAATATTTTGCTGCTGCATATGCCATTGTAGATGACCTGCAACATATTCAGGGCTTGATGTTTTAATGTAATGGTTGTTTAACCAAAGTAATTTATCAGTATTAAATGCTGATGCAGACTTACTAACATGATCCAAGCTGAATAGGTCAATCATCTCTTGTTGTGAGAATATTTCCTGGTCGCCGTGAGACCAACCTAAACGAACTAAGTAGTTATTTAATGCATTTGGTAAATAACCTTCGTCACGATATTGCATGACAGAAACAGCACCGTGGCGTTTAGAAAGTTTTGCGCCATCATCACCCAAGATCATTGAACAATGCGCAAAACGTGGTACAGGTGCACCAAGTGCTTCATAGATGTTGATTTGGCGAGGTGTGTTATTAATATGGTCTTCACCACGTACAACGTTAGTAATGCCCATATCCCAATCATCAACAACAACACAGAAGTTATATGTTGGCGAACCATCACTACGACGAATAATAAGGTCATCAAGTTGATCGTTAGCTATTTCTATTTTTCCGCGGATCTCGTCATCAAAAATCACTGAACCTTGTTTTGGATTACGGAAACGAATAACACAAGGTTGATCGGCTGTTGCTGCTTGATTCACTGCAACAATTTTAGGATGTTGTGCATCATAGCGTGCCATTTCTTTATTAGCTTCTTGCTCGGCACGGATCTCATCTAATAAATCTTTAGGTGCGTAACATTTGTAAGCTTTATCTTCAGCTAATAGCTTATCCACCATTTCATTGTAACGGTCGAAACGCTTAGTTTGATAATAAGGCCCTTCGTCCCAATCCAAACCTAACCAAGTCATACCTTCTAGAATCGCATCAACAGCTTCTTGAGTAGAGCGCTCGATATCGGTATCTTCAATACGTAATACGAATTGACCACCTTTGCTTTTTGCATGTAGCCATGAGTATAGTGCTGTACGCGCACCACCAACGTGTAAATACCCAGTTGGGCTAGGAGCAAAACGAGTTTTAACTGTCATTAAAAATTTCCTTATGGAACTATTGAATAATCATTGCCGTATTTTAACGAAACCGCATCTAATTACATTAACTATTTATCGATAGCGCGCATTTGCCTCTGAAAAGGGTGAAAACAATAAAAATTAAGCGTTTTTTGCTTGCCCTTTAAGCAGTTAAGCAAAAAAGAACAGTTTTATTTAAAAAGGCCTTGACTGAAAAAAGTCGAACCCTATAATACGCCCCACAAACAACGGCATTCAATTTAATGTTTTGTTAGTAAAGAGTAACATGGGCGATTAGCTCAGTTGGGAGAGCATCGCCCTTACAAGGCGAGGGTCACTGGTTCGAACCCAGTATCGCCCACCATGTTACTTGTTCTTCAAGAGAATTAAAATTTTGAACTTTGAAAGTGGGCGATTAGCTCAGTTGGGAGAGCATCGCCCTTACAAGGCGAGGGTCACTGGTTCGAACCCAGTATCGCCCACCACTTTCAAATGTTATAGCAATAAAATTTAAAGATGGGCGATTAGCTCAGTTGGGAGAGCATCGCCCTTACAAGGCGAGGGTCACTGGTTCGAACCCAGTATCGCCCACCATCTTTAGTTTATTATTATGGCAACAATAAATATCATGGGCGATTAGCTCAGTTGGGAGAGCATCGCCCTTACAAGGCGAGGGTCACTGGTTCGAACCCAGTATCGCCCACCATGATATTTATTAAAAGATTTAAAGATGGGCGATTAGCTCAGTTGGGAGAGCATCGCCCTTACAAGGCGAGGGTCACTGGTTCGAACCCAGTATCGCCCACCATCTTTACGTTTTTATCAGTACGGTATTAAAATATCATGGGCGATTAGCTCAGTTGGGAGAGCATCGCCCTTACAAGGCGAGGGTCACTGGTTCGAACCCAGTATCGCCCACCATGATATTTGAAAAAGATTTAAAGATGGGCGATTAGCTCAGTTGGGAGAGCATCGCCCTTACAAGGCGAGGGTCACTGGTTCGAACCCAGTATCGCCCACCATCTTTAATCTAGTCACTCACTTATTAAATAATCAATTTAATAAGTCTATAAATAGAAAATAATCCTCATTTAAATCCATTGTGAACCTATATTAATTTTTATACCTGAAGTTAATCCTTTATTTCATAAGTGGCTGTTTAGATCTAAGTAATAGTTAATTGATTTATACTTATTAAAATTAATGGCATTTTAGTTACTGCTTTAATTCGGAACGTCTTACTATAACTCTCAGAATTTTTAGAATTAATCAGCCGATTTAAAATTGTTCCAGTCTATTTCCGTTGTCAGAACAATTGGTTATTACAAATAATGACTTCTATAGTTACTTTATTCTTAACCCTAGATAGTTCAGTCATTTGTTCTCGATTGAGATCACTACATGCTTTATATAAATAAACGACATCTACATTAATACTTCTATTAACTAGTCTACATTTATCGAACAAAAAACAAGGTTTCTTTTCATTATCAGTATAATAAAGATTATGATCATAATTTTAAGATATAACTAATATTATTTCTGTAAACATATACCACTATAAACATTTCATTCTATTGGTATGGGCATAATAAACAGCTTTCATAAAGACACTCATATCAAGGTTTCTAGCTAATGAAGATGAATTTTTATCAATTTAAATAAGCTAAGTGATCAGATAGTTAAGGTGCAACGTATACTAAATGTAAATTTGACTAAAACACTTATCTCTATTACTTTAGTATTGGTTTATTTGATTTTTTTGGAATATATAATTTATAGTGTTTTACATAAGAAATAGACATTAACAAACAGTTTGAAACAATAATCAAAAAAATAATTTTTTACAAAATAAATATGCAATAAAAAAAGGATAAGTTTGTTGTGTATTTTATTTTTAAATTTTCTAATAGTTTATTTATTAGAATTAGAATAGTCGCGTTGGGGAAAAATAATGGAAAAGCAAAATAATCTAGTTGATGATACGAATGACACTGAAGTTGTACTAAATGAACAACAAGTGACTGAAGCTGAACAGCAATTAAAAGCCGGTGAAGAACAATTAATTGCAACGGAAGATCAATTAGTCCCAACTGCGACGGATGATGTCGTCTCTGAAGTTGATGCTGAAGAAGCAATTGTCTCAGATATCGAAAATATTGACGATTTAGAAGCGTTACTTGCGCTTGGCGAAGAGGTCTTTGATTTAGATATTGAAACTGCTGCCGGTGAATTATCGAATGGAGGGAGTTCTTCTGTTGTTGATTTCGCTCGAGATGGCGCCGAAACTATTGCCACCACTGCTTTCCAAACATCTGCCTTCAATACCCCCACTATAGATACGCAAGTGTTTACTGACGAAAATGATGACGATGCTAATTTTAATGTTAACTCTGTAGCAACACTTACATTAACAAATACTAACAACTTTATCGAAGATGATGGTAGTGCAGTCATTGGTGCCGTGGTTTCAACTTATACCATTAATGATTTAGATGGTGATCAAGTTACAGTTACTTTAAGCGACACTGAAAACTATGCCTTAGATGGTAATGGTAATGTTGTGTTAACAGAAACTGGAGCGGCTTTGGTTAATAACGGCCAGGATTTGCCTCCATATACATTAACACCAAATGATGGCCAAGTTGACGGTCAGCCGGTAAGCCATGACCCAAGTATTACCACTACAAATGATGCACCGATCTTAACATTA